>CAYPGK010000077.1:0-13170 GCA_964410055.1 uncultured Gemmatimonadaceae bacterium
TGATGAACATCGGCACGCGCGTGCCGTCCTTCGACGTGTAGAAGACCTGCTTCGTGACGTAGCGGCTCGGGTCGAAGGCGACGTCGGGCGCGTGGAAGATGGTGTTCTCGCCCGTCGTCAGGTCGTAGCGGTAGATCGTCGACGGCTGGGCGAACGACGTGAAGGCGTAGAAGACCTCCGTGTCCTCGGGCCGTCCGCTGAACCCGCCGACCGAGCCGATCCCCGGGAGCGGCAGCTCACCGAGCGCGGCGCCGTCCAGCGCGAAGAAGCGGACACGGCTCGAAGCATCGACCAGGTAGCCGCCGACGAGGCGCCCGCCGATGTGACTCGCCCACTGGAGCACGTCGTCGCCCTCGGCGACGATGGTGCGCCAGTTCTCGGGCGCCGGGTCGTCCAGCGGGAAGGCGACGATCCGGCCGCGCGGCGCGTCCTTGTTGGTCCGCACGTAGATCGTCGGCGCCGCGCCCGACTCCGACGGCAGAATGTCGACCACGATGTACGTCGCATCGAAGTCGTCCAGCAGCGGCGTGATGGGCGCATCGAGGTTCGGCGCCATCGGATCGCCGAGGTCCTTGACGTAGACGCGGTTGCGCTCGTCCGTGCCGTGCGTGACGTAGACCACGAGGTAGCGGCCGTCGTCGCTCAGGCTGGTCGAGAAGCCCCACTCGGGCTGATCGGGACGCTCGTAGACGAGCCGGTCCTCCGACTGGGGCGTGCCGACCACGTGGTAGTACAGCTTCTGGTTGCGGTTCGCGACCAGGAGCGCGTCGCCCTCCACGGGCTCGTCGTAGCGCGCGTAGAAGAAGCCCTTCCCGTCCTTGGTCCACGTCGCGCCGGAGAACTTGACCCACTGGATCCGGTCCGACAGGTCGCGGCCGGTCTCGATGTCGCGTACGTGGAACTCCTGCCAGTCGGAGCCGCCGGACGAGGTGCCGTAGGCGAGGTACCGGCCGTCGGGGCTCACGGCGGTCATGCTGAGGGCGACGGTCCCGTCGTCCGAGAGGGTGTTCGGATCGAGCAGCACACGCGCCTCGCCGTCGAGCGACTCCTGGACGTAGAGCACCGACTGGTTCTGGAGCCCGTCGTTCTTGAAGAAGAAGATCTTCCCGCCCTCGCGGTACGGCGTGCCGTGCCGGGGGAAGTCCCAGAGCTCGGTCAGCCGCGCGCGGATCGCCTCACGCTCGACGATCCCGCCCAGGTAATCGAACGTGACCGCGTTCTGCGCCTCGATCCACGCCGCCGTCTCCGCCGCGTTCGTGTCCTCGAGCCAGCGATACGGATCGGCGACCTGCGTGCCGTGGTAGTCGTCGACGACCTCGACCTTCTTCGTGGCCGGGTAGCGGATCGACTGCGCGCCGAGATCGGCGGGCACGAGCGTCGCGGCGGCCACGAGCGCGCACGCCGCACAGCTCCCCGCCGCGACTGTGCGCAGCGCACGCGGCGCCATCGCACGAGCGCCGCGATCCTCCGCCATGTCCAGCGTGCCGGCCGCCCCGGATCCCGGTGCGCGCTCGCCCGGCTCGACGGCTGCACGCCCCTCCGACCTCAGCTCGTCCGCTCGCAGTGACGTATCGTGACTCGCCATCTGGATTCCTCGCTCCTCGAATGGATCTCCGAAATGGGTTCCGATCTCTCGATAAGAATGCCTGCGAATTCGCCCGTTCACCAGAGTATACGCACCGGCACCCACTCGCGCAGGCTGTTGATGAACCAGACCGCCGTGGCGCGCTCGAGCTCCTCGCGCCCGATCACGCGCTCCCGGATCTCGCCGCGCTCGATGAGTTCGTCCCGGAGGACGCCGGCCAGGAGCCCGCACTCCCGCGGAGGGGTCCACAGCCCCCCATCCACTTCCACGACCAGGTTCCCTCGCGTGAACTCGGTGAACTCGCCTTCCTCGTTGTACAGCAGGACGTCGAATGCGTTCGGCCGCTCGGCGCGAAGCGCGTCCAGCACCGCGCGGTGCGTCGTCTTGTGATAGCGGAACGGGTCACGCCGGGAAACCGGGCGCGTGGCGATGGCGACGGGGCGCGCGCCGGCCTCTGGTCCCCCACGGAACTCTTCCCCCTCCACCCGCACCCCACCCCCGGCGCCGGCAAGCAATCGAACCCTGTAAACACCTGGCGCGCCGCCCCCGTGGCCGGCCGCCGCGCCGCCCCCACGACCAATCGCACCATCGCGCTCCTCGCCGACCTCACCGCCCACTCCGCCCCCATCACCAACCGCACCGCCGTCCCGCCTCCCCTCCACCTCCTCCGCGTACCGCGCGAGCGCCGCCCGCGCCGCCGCGGCCGGGTCCTCCCAACCGAAGTACCGCGCCGAGGCGGACAGGCGCGCGAGGTGCCGCTCGAGGCGGATGTAGCGTCCCCGTTCCAGCCGCAGCGTCTCGATCAGCTCGAAGTCCGGCGTCTCGCGGGTGAGGACGGCGGCCTTGGCGAGCGCTTCCGCGTACTCGCCCGCGGGCGTCGAGTCCCACGTGATCCCGCCGCCCACGCCGTACTCGGCGCACCCCGTCGCGTTGTCGATGTGGACCGTCCGGATCGCGACGCTGAAGATGCAGTCGCCGCCGGGTCGGACCCAGCCGATCGCGCCGCAGTAGACGCCGCGCGGCGACCCCTCGAGCCCGGCGATGAGGCGCATCGTCGCGACCTTCGGCGCGCCGGTCACGGAGCCGCACGGGAAGAGGGCGCCGAAGAGCGTCGCGAGCGACGTCTCCTCGGGGACCTCCGCCTCGATCGTCGACGTCATCTGCCAGACGGTCGGGTAGCGCTCGACGTCGAAGAGGCGCGGCACGCGGACGGAGCCGAAACGCGCGACGCGGCCCAGGTCGTTGCGCAGCAGGTCGACGATCATGAGGTTCTCGGCCCGGTCCTTGGCCGACCCGGCGAGGGCGCGTGCGGCGGCCTCGTCCTCCTCGAGCCAGCGGCCGCGCGGCATCGTCCCCTTCATCGGCCGTGTCGTCACCCGCGTGCCGCGCCGGCGGAAGAACAGCTCCGGCGACGCCGACACGATCCGGTGCCGCCCGAGGTCGAGGTACGCCGCGTAGCCGCCGCCCTGCGCGGCCCGCAGCCGTCGGTAGAACGACGTCGCATCCCCCTCGAACGTCGCCCGCAGCCGCAGGGTGTGGTTGACCTGGTACGTCTCGCCGCGTGCGATCGCCTCACGGATCGCGCCGATGTCCGCGTCGTAACGCGCGCGTGGGATGTCTGGAGACCACGCGGAGAGTTCGAAGGGCGGAGTGTCCGGTGAGCCCGGATCGGCCGCCCCACCCGCCGGCGCCCGAAACACCGCGAACCACGCCAGCGGCAGCGCGCCGGGCGCACGGGTGACGAGCGCCGGGTCGAACGCTGGCGCCGCCTCGTAGGCGACGAACCCGATCGCGTGCAGCCCCTGCGCGGCGGCGCGCTCGACCGCGTCCAGCGCCGGACGCACCTCCTCCAGCCGCTCCGCGACGATCACCTCGACGGGGTCGTAGAGGACCAGCCCGCCCGGCGGGACGTCGGGCTCCGGGAAATCGATGATTGCGAAGGGAGCGGCGGGCGCCGCGTCCAGCGTGGTCTGCGACTCCTGCGGCGCGATCGTCGTGTGGCTCATGGCGTGGAAAGATAGAGACGACGCGCATTCGGCACCACCGGGCGGTGCGGCCGCGCGAGCGGCGCGCTGCGCTTTGCCAGGAGCGTCGGGCCGAGCCGCCCGTCTGGATCGGGCGCCTGCCCGCAAGCTGCCCATGCTGCCGCAGGGTCTGGAACGCCCGCGTCGTCTCCGCTATCCTTTCGCCATGGCGAGGATCGTGGGGACGGGGCGCCACCTCCCGACTCGGGTGGTGGGAAACGAGGAGATCGCCCAAGCGGCGGGGGTGACGGACGACTGGATCGTGCGCCGCACGGGGATCCGCGAGAGGAGGGTCGCGGAGCCGGGCGTGGGCTCGGCCGCCATGGGCGCGCACGCGGCGCGAGCCGCACTCGAGGACGCCGGCATCTCGGCGGATGCGGTCGGGCTGATCATGGTCGCGACCTCGACGCCCGACCACCTGACGCCGCCCACGGCGGCGGAGATCCAGGCCGAGATCGGCGCGTTCGGCGCCGCGTGCTTCGACATCGAGGCCGGCTTTGCCGGCTGGATCCACGCACTGATCACCGCGGACGCCCTGCTCCGGGCCGGTCACGCGGAGTGCGCGGTCGTCGTCGGCGTCGACAAGCTCTCGACCGTGGTCGACCGAGCCGACCCGCAGACCGGCCCGCTCTTCGGCGACGGCGCGGGCGCCGTCGTCCTCGCGCCGGGCGAAGGCCCGCTCTCGATCCGCGCCTCCGCCTGGTGGGCCGATGGCCGCCTCGCCGGCGCGCTCGTCCGCCCCGGCGGCGGCGCGCGCCGCCCCTTCGACGAGCGCGTCCTCGAAGAGCGCGCGCACCTGCTGCGCATGGAGGGGACGAAGCTGTTCCGCAAGTCGGTCCGGACCATGGCGGACCAGGCCCGGCTCGCCCTCGAGCGCGCCGGCCTCGCCGCGGACGACATCGCACTCGTCGTCCCGCACCAGGCGAACCGGCGTATCCTCGAGGCGTTCGCCCGCGAGGCCGAGATCCCCCTCGACCGCGTCTTCATCAACATCGACCGCTACGGCAACACCGGCGCGGCGACGATCCCGATCGCGCTCGACGAGGCCGCGGAGTACGGGCGGCTGCCCACGGACGCACCGGTCCTGCTCGTTTCCTTCGGCGCCGGCGCGACCGCGGGCGCGGCGGTGCTGGGCCCGGTCTAGCCGACGGCGACGCGCCCGCGCGGGCCACCGACTCGACGAGAGGCCCCGCCGCGGCGGCCGCCTACCGCTGGATCTCGATGCGCCGCAGCGAGCGGTTGCTCACCCCGTCCGACACGATCAGCTCCACTTCAACTGCATCCGACCGGATCGTGGCCGCGCCGCCGCGGGCGAAGGAGAGGATCTGCCCCGTCGTCGGGTCGCGCACCACGATCAGCGGCGCGCTGGCGGCGTCCCACTGGAGCCGGATCTGGCCCCGGCCGGCCGGCTCCAGCGCGGGCGCGGGCGCTGCGGCGATCGCCGGCTCACGCACCCGCTCGACGAAAACACCGGGGCCACTCAGGCGCAGACGCGCCAGCCGCTGCGGCTGCGCCACGCTCGTCGGCACGGCGAAGGAGAAGAGTCGCACGCCATCGACGTGGTCGAGGACTTCGCCCTCGAAGGAGAGCTCGAAGATGACCGCGCCCGCGGCATCGAGCCCCTGGAGCCTGTACGGCCCCGAGCGCGACGGCAGCGAGGGCCGCGCATCGATCTCGTACGCCGGCTCGAGGACGGCGGCCCCATCCTCGATCCGCCCCCACAGCATGAGCGTGGGCTCCTTCGGCGGGGCGATGTCCCACCTGACCAACGACTCCCGCGCCAGCCGGAACTCGAGCATCGCCCGGAAGTTGTAATCGCTGATCCACCACGGCCTGCAGTACGACATGAGGTCCCTGCGGTCCGGCGAGGACAGGACGCTGTTCGCCTCGATGTCGAAGCCGTACGCGCCGAGCGCCGCCTCGGGGTAGGGGTAGAGGGGATCCGGATCGAGGATGTTCCCGCACGGGGCGTGCAGCCGATCCAGGTTGTGGCCCCATTCGTGTGCCGCGGTCGACGCACCGCACGACGGCGCGTCCGCCCCGACGGCGGCGGCGAGCCCGATGAAGCCCACGCCACACCAGCTCGTGCCCGGCTTGTAGGGGACCACGCCGTAGTAGTAGGCCTCGTTCGACTCCGACGCGCGAAGCTGCCGCACCTCCCTGAGGACCGTGTCCCACTGGCGATCGGTGACGACCTGCGACACGCTCACCGTGAACGTGGGATGGACGCTGACCTCGACATCCGCGATCGGGAGCAATTTGAGCGCATCGGTCAGATACATGTCGGCGTTCGACGCGTTCACGTTCCCGACCTCCTGCGACGTGATCGGCTGGATCGGCACGAACACCACGCGGAACGGCGGGACCACGCGCACGTCGACCGGGTAGGGCGTGCCCGAGGCCGGGAACGTGTTGCCGGAGTGGCCGCTCCCGGAGCCCCCGTCGTCCGCATCGACGGTGACCAGGAACGAGAGGCCGGGGACGATCCGTTCGCCGGGGACGCGCAGGTTCCATGAACTGCCCGGATCGTCCTCCCGCGGCACGAGGGGGACCCGATCCGTCGGCCCGGACAGCATCTCGGTCGCGACGCGCTCGCCGTGAACGAAGAAGTCGACACGCACCTCCGGCGGTTTCACCCGCGCCGCGCGGTCGGCGGTGACGAAGACGCGGAGCATCGCGTCGCGGCCGGCGATCAACGGCACGGTCCCGTCCGGCCGCTGGACCGACTGGACCAGGTACGCGAAGGGGACCGAGAAGTCGATCGGCTCTTCCGCGACCGCCCGGAAGGTCACGTCCGCCAGCCCATCGACGCGGGCGCGCACCCTGTGCTCGCCGGTCGCGGGCCCGAGCGTGAATCGCGTCCGCGCGATTCCACCCGCATCGGTCACGGAGGCGTCGGGGTCGACGGCGCCATCCCCCGCCGTCACCTCCCAGACGACACGCACCCCCTCGACCGGGTTGCCGTAGCCGTCTCGCACCCGGACCTCGAACGGCTCGGCCAGCTCGGAGCGGGCAGGGCCCGCCTGGCCGTCGCCGCCCACCGCCGAGAATTCCGCCGGCCGTCCCGGCGCGGCGAATGCCGAGAAGACGGCGGCTTCGACGGTCGGCGATACCACCGCCTCCACCCTCTGCACGCCCGCCACCGGACCGAGCGTCCACTCGGACCGGGCCAGGCCATCCACGCCCGTCTCCGCCACCGCCGGATCGACCGACCCTCCGCCGACCTCGACCTGGAAGCGCACGCTGACCCCCGGCACGGGGTTGCCGTAACGGTCGACTACCAGCACGGCCAGCGAGTCCGGCGTCGGCTCGCCGACGGTTCCGTGTTGGACCTCCTCCGTTGCGACCCGTGTCTCCGCGGGCTCGACCGGGATCACCCGGAGCGGCGTGGATGCGTCCGTGCACCCGGCCAGGGCGACCGCACCCGCCAGCCAGACGCAACACCACACCCGAGCCGTACGCGTGTCCATGCTTCCGTCTCCAACCACGGACATCAGAAGCCGAGGCCGAGGGTGACACGGGGGACGTGGAACCGGAACGGATCCGAAACGTCGTCGCCGTCGTAGCGGCCCACGAGGTGGACCATGCCGGCCGACAGCGCGACGCCGCCCAGGTCGAGGACGGCGAGCCCGCCCAGCAACACTCCACCCGCTTCGCGACGGATCCCCGTCCACCCCTCCTCACGGTAGCGGCCGTAACCGCCGAGGCCGGTCAGGTCGACGGGCCCCAGACGAGTGAGGCGAGCCCCGATCCCGCCACCGACGAGGCGGGACTCGTAGTCGCCTCCGGTGCCCAACATCCCGAGCGCCACGGCGGAGACGGCGCCCCTGCCGAGCTGCACGAGCGCGCCCCCGGCCACGTGCGGCCGGTCCGTCGCCAGCGCGACCGAGCCGAGCGCCTGGACGTGGAAGACCGACTCCGCCTGCGGACCCGCCGCGGCCGTCGCGTCCGGTACCTGAGCAGCCGCCACGGACGCCGCCGCCAGTACGGAGACGACGGCCCACGAGCCGAGCTTTCCGATCCGGTGCATGGTACCCCCTCCGGCTGCGATGCGTGATCGACCGGGGCTCCGTCCCCGTCCTAGAGCAGCGGCCACACGAGCTGCACCACGCCCTCGCGGAGCCGGTCGAGCCACGGCCGGCGGCGGAACTCCTCGAGGTCGATCTCGCGCGCGCCCTCGAGGTCGGCGAAGAAGAGCGTATCCATCGCCGCGCCGAGCGCCTCGTCGTGAACGAGCAGTGCGACCTCCTCGTTCAGCCGCAGCGAGCGGTTGTCGAAGTTCAGCGTCCCGATCACCGTCCACACGCCGTCCACGACCAGCGTCTTCGCGTGCATCATCCGCGGCCCGTACTCGTAGATGCGCACGCCCGCCTCGAGCAGTTCGTCGTACGTTGCGCGCCCCGCGTGGCGCACCGACGGCAGGTCCGTCCCGCGCCCAGCGGTCAGCACCCGCACGTCCACCCCGCGCTCCACCGCCGCCTTCAACGCCCTCCGCAGCTCCGGGCCGGGCACGAAGTACGAGTTGCTCAGATAGAACGTCCGGCGTGCACCCGCGATGGACGCCGCCAGGAGCCGCTCCGGCGCCGTGCGTCCCAGCACCGGCCGCCCGTACAACACTCCGGCGCTCCGCACGGCGAAGCTATCCGCCCGGGCGCCCTCGGGCCCGCCCTCCGCGCTTTCTTCCTCGAGATAGACCAGCTCGCCTGCCGCCTCCGCCCACGCCGCGGCGAACGCTCCGGCGAGCTGCCGCACCGCCGGCCCCGTGAAGCGGACGTTCGTCTCCCGCCACTCCGCCTCGGATTCGGTCCCGCCGTGCCAGACGTCCGCCACGCCGAAGCCGCCCGTGTACCCGACTCGCCCATCCACCACGACCACCCGTGCGTGCGACCGGTGCTGCGCCTTGTGCAGCGTGAGCCACCCGACCGGGCGGAACAGCGCCACGCGCACGCCCGCGGAGCGCAGACGCTCGCCGTACTCGTCGACGAGCGAGGCGCAGCCGAACCCGTCCGCCAGGAGGTGGACGGCCACGCCGGCCCGCGCCCGCGCTTCCAGGATCGTCGCAAGCGTGTCCGCCACGGCGCCCGGCCGGCAGAAGTAGACCTGAAAGGCGATCGAGTGCCGCGCAGCACGGAGGTCGGCCCAGAGCCGGGGGAACGTGCCGTCGCCATCGAGGAGCACCTCGACGTGGTTGCCCGCCTCGAACGCGACGCCGCCGATCCGCTGCGCGGCGTCGGGGAATGCGTCGTCGCCGGCCGCGGGCAGAGGCGCGTCCTCCGCGACGACGAGCCGCCCGCCGTGCACGAAGTCACGCACGCCGTGCACGCCGTAGGCAAGAACGGCGAAAGACGCGGTCAGCGCCGCCGCGACGGCCAGCCGTTTCACATTGGTTCCGGAACCGATCACGGGAAGAACGCGAGCGCTCGGGCCTCCGCCACAGACCCGCATGCACTCGCACGAATGGCGTTACCGAAATCCGGCCATGGTTAAGACACCGGCCACGGAAACGCAAGGCGCACCCTCAACACAAAGCCGCCGCCGCGCGTCATAGATTCATCAGACGAATTGCGCCCGTGGCCGGCAGCTCGCGCGCCACGGGCAGATCGTTTCGTACGATCCCCCGGCGCCGTGCACGGGCGCCGATCCCGTCCCACTCCAGCAAGGAGCGCGAAGATGCGCGATAATCGACCGCTCACGGGTGCGCTGCTGCTGGCGCTGCTCGTCGCCGGCGCGTGCTCGAGCGCGCCGGCGCGTCCGGCAGCGCCCGTGCCCGCGGCCCAGCAGGAGGCCGGCGGCCCCGAGGGCGCCCGCGGCCGCGCGGCCGACCGGTCCGGGCCGAAGCCGTACGCCAGCGTGATCACGAAGGACGCCGTCACGAGGGAAGGGCTGTTCCGCACGCACCGGATCGGCGACAAGCTCTACTTCGAGATCCCGCGTCACCGCCTCGGCCAGGAGATGCTGCTCCTGCGGCGCATCGCGGCCGGCGTCGGGTCGCAGGCCTCGAGCGTGGTCCGCTGGGAGCGGAACGGCGACCGCATCCTGCTGCGGCAGCTCTCGTACGAGATCTCGGCCGATTCGACGCGCTCGATCCACCGGGCCGTCTCGGCCGCCGCCCTCGGCCCGATCCTCGCCTCGCTGCCGATCGAGACGTGGGGCCCCGACAGCGCCGCCGTCGTCGACGTGACCCGGCTCTTCACCACCGACATCCGCGGGATGGCCGGCCTCGAGCGCATCGCGGCGGACCGCAGCTTCATCGAGCACGTCGCGGCGTTCCCCATCAACATCGAGGTCGAGGCGACGCAGACCGGCAACCGTCCGCAGCGTCCCGCCTTCGGCGCGCCGACCTCGCGGCCGGCCGCCCAGGGCGAACAGACCGCGACGGCACGCGTGCACTGGAGCATGCGGCTCCTCCCCGAGGAGCCGATGATGCCGCGCCTGCACGACAGCCGCGTCGGCTACCTATCCGTCGCCACGATCGACTACTCGCGCCCCGAGCACCGGGCCGAGGAACGGCGCTACATCCGTCGCTTCCGCCTCGAGAAGAAGGACCCGAACGCCGAGGTCTCCGAGCCGGTCCAGCCGATCGTCTTCTGGATCGACCCGGCCACGCCCGAATGGCTCGTCCCGTGGGTGAAGTCCGGCGTCGAGGCGTGGCGGGAGGCGTACGAGGGCGCGGGCTTCCGCAATGCGATCCACGCCCGGCTCGCGCCGACGCCCGAGGAGGACCCCGATTTCTCCCTCTACGACGCCCGACACTCGGTCATCTACTGGCGCCCGTCGACCACGCAGAACGCGACCGGCGGCCAGCAGGTGGATCCTCGCACCGGCGAGATCCTCAAGGCCGAGGTCAACATGTACCACAACGTAATGAACCTGCTGCGCAACTGGTACTTCATCCAGGTCGCGCCGCTCGACCCGCGCGCGCAGAAGCTGCCGCTCCCCGACTCGCTGATGGGCAAGCTCGTGGAGTACGTCGTCACGCACGAGGTCGGCCATGCGATCGGCTTCCCGCACAACATGAAGGCCAGCTCGACGTTCCCGGCCGACAGCGTGCGCAGCGTCTCGTTCCTGCGGCGCATGGGCTCGCACACGCCCACGCTGATGGACTACTCGCGCTTCAATTACGTCGCGCAGCCGGAGGACAACATCCCGCTCGACCTGCTGATCCCCAAGGTCGGGCCGTACGACAAGTTCGCGGTCATGTGGGGGCACAAGCCGATCCCCGGCGCGAAGACGCCCGACGACGAGAAGTCGACGCTCGACCAGTGGGCGCGCATGCAGGACACCGTGCCGTGGTACCGCTTCGACACGCCCGGCACGCGCAACGACCCCGGCTCGCTGACCGAGGCCGTCGGCGATGCCGACGCCGTCAAGTCGACCACGCTCGCGCTCAAGAACCTCGAGCGCGTCATGGATATGCTCATCCCGGTCGCCGAGCAGCCGGGCGAGGACTATTCGCTGCTGGAGGAGCTGTACGGCCAGGCCGTCGGGCAGTGGGGCCGCTACATGAACCACGTCGCCGCGGTCGTGGGCGGCGCGGAGTCGCAGGAGCGCCGCGGCACCGGCCCGCGCTTCTTCCCCGTGTCGAAGCAGCGCCAGCGTGAGGCGGTCCGCTTCCTGAACTCCAACGCGTTCCAGGTGCCCGCCTACTTCACGAACCCGGAGATCCTGCGGCGCATCGAGGCGGAAGGCGTGATCGCGCGCATTCACACGGCGCAGAGCCGCGTCCTCGGCACGCTCCTCTCCGAGCCGCGCATGGTCCGCCTCATCGAGTACGAGGCGACGCTCCCGGCCGGGCAGGCCTACACCATCGCCGAGCTGCTCGCCGACGTGCGCTCCGGCGTCTGGGGCGAGCTGTCCGCCCCGCGCGTCACCATCAACGTCTACCGCCGTAACCTCCAGCGGGCGTACCTGGAGGTGGTCAAGGAGATCCTCGAGCCCGAGGAGGACGAGCGGCCGCAGCAGTTCGGTGGCCAGCAGGCCCCGCCGCGCTTCCCCTCGGACGTGCGGCCGGCGCTCCGCGGCGAGCTCACCGATCTCGACCAGCTCGCCGCCGCCGCCCTCGGCCGCGCCGGCGATGCGATGACTCGCCTGCACCTGCGCGACATCCGCATGGAGATCCAGCGGCTCCTCGCGCTCTGCGGCCAGCCGCCGGTGAGCTGATCGGCGTCGTTGGCCGGAACGGCGAAGACGCGGCGGTCGGCCCGGTGCCGGCCGACGGCCGCGCCGGCAACGTAGCGGAGACGGGCCGCCCCGAGGGGCGGCCCGTCGCATTTCATCGACCTTGTTCCCCGACCCCGCGCCCACATACATTGGCGCGATCACCACCTTCACAGTGCCGAGCCGCTCAGCGGGACGTCGAACGACGTCGCGCCGTCCCCCGCTCCGGCACGCACCCCTGACCCGATCCGCAGGATGCCATCATGAGGAGAACAATCCGGCTCGCGCTCGCCTCGGCCGCGGCCTGCGCCCTGACCCTGACGGCCGTGCCGGCCCACGCCCAGGCGCCCGCCAGCGGCGAGAAAGCCGCCAGCAACCCGCGCCAGGAGGGGCTGCACATCGAGCCCGCGCGCACGCTCGAGTTCACTACCACCGAGGGCTCGTGGATCTCCGTCGACGTGAGCCCGGACGGCAAGACCATCGTCTTCGACCTGCTCGGCGACCTCTACACCATGCCGATCACCGGCGGCAAGGCGACGCCGCTCACGCAGGGGATGGCCTTCGACGCGCAGCCGCGCTTCAGCCCGGACGGCAAGCGGATCGTCTTCACCTCCGACCGTGACGGCGGCGAGAACGTCTGGATCCTCTCCCTCGATCTCAAGGACACGATCCAGGTCACGAAGGGGAAGAACAACCTCTACCACTCGCCCGAGTGGACGCCGGACGGGAAATACATCGTCGTCTCGAGGGGCGCGGGCTTCAGCCCCGCGAAGCTGTGGATGTTCCACGTCGACGGCGGGAGCGGCACGGCGCTGATCAAGGAGCCGCAGACGCTGCGCACGACCGGCGCGGCCTTCGGTCCGGACGGGCGCTACATCTGGTTCGCGCGCCGCACCGGCGACTGGCAGTACAACTCCGCCGGCCGCGACTACCAGCTCGCCGTCTACGACCGCGAGACGGGACGGACGACGTCGCAGTCGTCGCGCTTCGGCGGCGCGTTCCGCCCGACGATCTCGCCCGACGGCCGCTGGCTCGTCTACGGCACCCGCCAGATCGCCGAGACCGGGCTCCGCATCCGCGACCTCCAGACGGGCGAGGAGCGCTGGCTGGCGTTCCCCGTACAGCGGGATGAGCAGGAGTCGCGCGCCGGGCGGGACGTCTACCCCGGGATGAGCTTCACCCCGGACTCGAAGGCGCTGATCGCGACGTACGGCGGCAAGATCTGGCGGATCCCCGTCGACGGCGGCGCGCCCGCCGAGATCCCCTTCGAGGTCGACGTGAAGCTCGACCTCGGCCCGCGCGTCGCCTTCGAGTACCCGATCGAGGACACGCCGACCTTCACGATCCGTCAGATCCGCGACGCCGTCCCCTCCCCCGACGGCCGGCGCATCGCCTTCACCGCGC
>CAYPGK010000078.1:0-12819 GCA_964410055.1 uncultured Gemmatimonadaceae bacterium
ACAAGCCCGGCGCCGTGCAGGCGGTGCTCCGCGTCGGGCACCTGCTCCCGCCGGCCACGCACCCCGACTGGGTCGTCATGGACGTGGCCGCTCACATCCTGGGCGGCGGCTCGACCGGCTGGTTCTTCCAGACGCTCCGCCAGGAGAAGGGCTACACCTACGGCGCGTACGTGAATGCGGTGCAGCGGATCGAGCCGGGCTACTTCCAGGCGTGGGCCGAGGTGAGGAACGAGGTCGCCGACAGCGCGCTCGACGAGTTCTTCCGCCTGATCTCGCGCCTGCGCGACGAGCCGGTTCCCGCCGCCGACCTCGAGACGGCGCGCAACTACATCACCGGCTCCTTCCCGCTCTCGATCGAGACGCCGCAGCAGGTGGCCGGCCAGGTCGCGGGGACGCGGCTGCTCGGCCTGCCGGACGACTACCTGGCCCGGTACCGCGACCGCGTCGCGGCCGTCACCGCCGCCGACATCCAGCGCGTCGCGAGGGAGCACCTGCGCCCCGACCGCGCCGTCGTGGTCGTCGTCGGCGATGCGACGCAGATCCTCGACAACGTCGCGAAGTACGGCCCGGTCCGCCTCGTCGACGCCGACGGCAACCCGCTGGACGATTCGGCGCTCGAGGTCACCGGCGCCGACGTCGCCTTCGACGGCTCGGCCATCCAGCCGGCCACCCTCGTCTACGAGATCAAGTTCCAGGGGAACCCCCTGGCGCAGTCCACGACCACGGTCGTGCGCGAGGAGATCGAAGGCGTGAGCGCCATCCGCTCCACGACCGAGATGTCCATGATGGGCGGCAGCACGAAGGAGGACATCGCCTTCGAGGCGGCCACGTTCCGGCCGATCTTCACGAAGATCGAGCAGCAGATGGGCCCGCAGTCGCTCAGCATCGAGCTGCGGCTCGAGGGCGACAAGATCGTCGGCTCGATCCAGGCGCCCGGCGCGGCGGCGCCGTCCGAGATCACGACCGACGCCGCGCCCGGGATGCTGTTCCCCGGGATGGAGTTCTTCGCCGTCATGGTCACCGACCTCGCGGCGACGAAGCAGTTCCGCGTGCCGTCGTTCAACGCCCAGACCGGGACGGTCGTACCGCTCGAGTTCAGGGTCGTCGGCGAGTCGAAGGTCACGGTCGGCGCGGGCGAGTTCGACGTCTACGAGATCGAGGTCAGCGGCGGGCCGATGCCGATGCGCCTCTACGCGCGCAAGGACGCGCCGCACCTCGTCGTCAAGCAGGAGCTGGCCGGACAGCCGATGTCGATCGAGCTGAAGGAGGTCCGGTAGCCGAAGTGCCGCGCGTCTCGGTCCTGATGCCGTGCCGCAACGCCGCGGCACGGCTCACCGAGACGATCGCGTCGCTCGAGGCCCAGACCTTCGCCGACTACGAGGTCATCGCCGTCGACGACGGCTCGGGCGACGCGACGCCGGAGATCCTGGGCGCCTGGGCCCGGCGCGACGGGCGGGTGCGCGTGCTGCGCCAGCCCGTCCGCGGCCTCGTCGCCGCGCTCCAGGCCGGGCTCGACGCCGCGCGCGGCGAGCTCGTCGCCCGCATGGACGCCGACGACATCGCCGAGCCGACTCGCCTGGAAAAGCAGGTCGCCTTCCTCGACGCCAACCCCGACATCGACGCTTGCGGCACCCGCGTCCGCTACTTCCCCGACGAGATCGTCCGCGACGGCGCGCGACGCTACGAACGCTGGCTCAACTCCCTGACCACCCCTGAAGAGCTCGCACGCGACATCTTCGTCGAGTGCCCGATCGCGCACCCCGCGCTCATGGCGCGCCGCGCGGCGCTCCTCGAGGTCGGCGGCTACCGCGACATGGGGTGGCCCGAGGACTACGACCTGATCCTGCGACTCTGGAGCGCCGGCCACCGCCTGGCCAACGTCCCCGAGTTGCTCCTCCACTGGCGCGAGGGCGAGTCCCGCGCCTCCCGCACCGACCCCCGCTACTCCCCCGACGCGTTTCGCCGCTGCAAGGTCCACCACCTCCGCCGCACGCACCTGGTCGGCAAGGACGGCGTCGTGGTGTGGGGCGCCGGACCCGTCGGCAAAGCCTTCGCCCGCGAGCTCGCCGCCCAGGGCGAGACCGTCCGCGCCTTCGTCGACCTCGACCCAAGGAAGATCGGGCAGTCGATCCACGGCGCGCCGGTCGTGGCGCCGGAGGCGATCGGACGGTTTGCCGGCGCGTTCGCGGTGGCAGCGGTCGGACAGCCGGGGGCGCGCGAGGAGATCGGAGCGGCGCTCGAGGCGGTGGGGTGGCGGGGATGGTGTGCGGTGGCGTGAAGGCGCGCGGGGACGGCCGCCGTGCGGCGGCGGGGGCGGCGCCCCACCAGGCCGCACAGCCGCCAGTCGCCTACCCGCCTAGGTCCGCACCCGCGCCGCCAGGACCAGCGCCGCCACCACGAACGCCCCATTCGGAATCCACGCCGCCACCACCGGCGGCAGCGCGCCGCTCGCGCCCGCGGCGCCCGCGACCCGGAACAGCATGAGATACAGGATCGTGATCGCGAGGGAGACGCCCACGCCGTAGGCGGAGCCGCCCCGCTGGGACGAGGTGGAGAGCGGCACGGCGAAGAGGATGATGACCAGCGTGGCGACCGGGATCGCGATCTTCTGGGCGCGCTCGACCTTCAGCTCGAGCGGGCGGCCGCCGGAGCGTTCGATGATCTCGATGAAGCGGCCGAGCTCGGCGTAGCCCATCTCCTCCGGGTCGCGCGGCTCGGCAAGGAGTTGCTCGGGCGTCTCGGTCAGACCGGGGATGCGCAGCTCGTCGAAGCGGAACGCCCGCTCCGCGTCCGGGCCGAACATGGTGCGGTAGGTCCCGTCGCGCAGGGTCCAGCCGGTCTCGGCCGAGTGGACGGCCTCCCGGGCGTCGATGTAGATCGACGGGATGTCCGGCTCGTTCCCCTCGCGTTCGGCGATGACGCGCGACATCGTCCCCCGCACCGAATCCAGACGACGGACGGAGAGGACCCAGCCGTCGGTGGTGCGGTAGACGAAGTCGGTGCGCGTGGTCCTGCCGCGTCTCGCGGTCTCTTCCAGCGCGGCGACGCGCGCGCGTTCGGCGACCGGGACCAGCTCCGAGATGCCGAGCCCCGCCAAGGTCAGCACGAGGCCGAGCAGCGGGAGCGGCGCGTAGAGGCGGTAGAAGCTCACACCGCCCGCCTTCGCCGCCGTGACCTCGAAGTGCCGCGTCATGTTGTTGACCGTGAAGACCGCGGCGATCAGCGAGGCGACCGGGAACGAGTACAGCACGAAGAGCGGGACCTGGTACACGTAGTTCAGCAGGATCTGGCCCGCCGAATAGCCGCGATTCAGGTACCGGTCCAGGTTCTCGGTCACGTCGCCGAGGATGAAGAGGACCGGCGCGGCCGCGGCGAAGAGGAGGAACAG
The DNA here is from genome assembly GCA_964410055.1 of uncultured Gemmatimonadaceae bacterium. Lineage (GTDB taxonomy): Bacteria > Gemmatimonadota > Gemmatimonadetes > Longimicrobiales > RSA9 > CALBZE01. The sequence continues at coordinate 3,389 of CAYPGK010000078.1, forward strand.
CCGCAGGAACTCCGAGAGCACGTAGCGGTCGAGCAGCCGGATGCGCATCAGGCGGCCCTCCGGCGGCGCACGGCCGCGATGCCCGCTTCGGCGATGCTGCGCAGCGTGTAGAGCAGGTCGTCCCACCCGCCGCCGCGGGTGGTCGCCATCTCCTTGCCCAGGTGGCGGAACGCCCAGATGCCGAGCGCGAGGAAGACGACGTTGATCGCCCACATCGCGGCGACCGGCGAGACGATCCCCTTGTCGCCCAGGTTCTCGCCGCCCGTCAGCCCGATCCAGTAGATCGCGAAGATCAGCAGCGAGAAGGCGATGACCATCCCCACGCCGCCGCGCGGGAAGCGCAGCGCGAGCGGCGCGCCGATCAGGACGAAGACGATGCAGGCGAAGGGGATCGCGTACTTCTTGTGCAGCTCGACGCGGTGGCGATTGATCCCCTGCTGGACCGCCTCCGCGCGGGCCTCGAGCGAGCGCATCTCCGAGGCGAGCTGTTTGGCGAGCTGGTCGCCGCTGACGCCGATGGACGGGTCCAGGACCACGAGCCCGGCGGACGGCGGCAGTTGTCTGGACTCCACGAGCTCGACCGGGATCCCGCGCCGCGGCTCGATCGGGTCGCCGGCCCTGGCGCGCGGACCGCGCAGCGCGTAGTCGACCGCCGTGAACATGTGCCGCTCGGCCTGGGACCTCAGGTCGTCCAGCTCCTTGCTCCGCTTCTCGATCTCGTCGGACAGCATCGCGACCGACATCTCTCGGTCGCCGCGGTAGGCGTTCGTGCTGTCGCGCTCGAGCACGTTGCCCACGCCCGCCATGCGGATCACCTGCTCATCGTAGAACATGCGCATGAACCGCTCGGGCTCGCGCGTGTTGCGCTCGTGGATCCAGCCGTCGTACAACGTCAGGTAGAGGTCCGTCCGCTCGGCGTTCAGCGCCATCCTCCCGCTGTCGGCGTAGATCGTCCGGTCGCGGTTCACCGTGCTCAGGTCGTAGATCACCACGTCGTAGAGCCGGTTCTCGATCGGCTCGATCTTCGCGACCTGGAGGAAGTAGCGCGACCGCTGGTTGCCGGCCCGGATCTCGTTGATGACCTGCTCGCGCAGCTCGAGCGTCGGGCTCTTGCGGCCGATGTCGACGAGCAGGTTCCTCAGCCGGTGGTTCGCCTCGGGGAGGACCCGGTCGTTGAACCAGACCATCCCGCCGGCCAGGACGGCGGCGATTATGAGGAGCGGCGTGAGGAGCCGCACGAGGCTGACGCCGCTCGCCTTGAGCGCCGTGATCTCGTTGTCCGCCGTGAGCTGGCTGAAGACGTAGAGGACCGCCACGAGCACCGACATCGGCAGCGTCAGCGCCAGCGTGTACGGGATCGAGAGGACGAAGACCTCGGTGATGATCGAGAGCGGCAGCCCCTTGCCCGCCAGGTCCTGGAACCGCCGCGCGACCGTGTTGATCAGGAGCAGCCCGGTCAGTACGCTGAGCGAGAAGATGAACGGCCCGAAGTGGGCGCGCAGGAGGTAACGGGTCAGGATCCGCATGCTTCGTTCGTTCTCGCTCCGGGGCGGCACGCTACGGCCTGGCCGCCCCTCGCGCCGCGTCGCTTCGTGTTGAGGGGCGCGTGCGCGCCTAGTATATTCGGGCCCATCCACTGCGACAACCCCGCGCCCGGCCCGGACCGCGGGGAGTCCGAATCGGGCCGGTCCCCGAAGGCGGGGCGCCGGAAGACGGCATGCGCCATCGCTGGTACCTCGTCCTCCTCCCCTTGCTCTCGGCCGCGCCGCTGGCGGCACAGGACCCCGCGGTGCGCGACTCGGCCGCGTTCCCACGGCGGCCCGGGACGCCCGCGCAGCCGACGCTCTTCCACCTCGGCCTCAAGCCCGTTGGCCCCGTCATCCCGATCGGTCTCGCCGAGGAGTTCGCGCGCGTGATCCGGTGGAGGCCGACGCCCGTGCGGGCGAGCCCGGGCGCGTGGGCCCATGCCTGGGCCGCCGAGACGCGCGCTCGCCTCGAGCCGGAGTGGACCGCCTGGCGACCGCGGCCACAGCGTGAGCCGCGCGACCTCGCCCAGAAGGCCGTCGACCTGCTCCCCGACGCCCTCGCCGATTTCGCCGACCTCGGCATGCGCGTCTACGGCAGAGGCGAGCTCGGCGGCGACTGGACCCGATTCCGGCCGTGCGACCCCGCGCTGCGACAGAACTGCAACCCGACGTACTTCCCGCTCCTCACGCCCGACGTCCAGTTCGGCGTCGAGGTCCAGGGCACGATCTCCGACCGGCTGCACATCGATGTCGACTACGACCAGCGGCGCGAGTTCGATGCGGCCAACAACATCAACGTCTACTACCAGGGACTGCCGGGCGAAGTTCTGCAGCGCGTCGAAGTCGGCGACGTCGCCTTCGAGCTGCCACACTCGCGCTACCTGACCGTCGGGATCCCGGGCGGCAACTTCGGCTTCAAGGCGACGGGGCGCATCGGCGCGCTCGACGTGCAGGCGATCTGGGCGCAGCAGAAGGGCGATGTCGCGCGGCGGAGCTTCCGCCTCGACGGCGCCGGCGCGGGGCAGGGGCTCGTCCAGGACGCCGAGCTCGTGCTCGACGACGTCGACTACGTGCGCGGCCGCTTCTTCTTCCTGGTCGACCCGGCCGAGCTGACCGGACATCCGCACGTCGACGTGCTCGGGCTGCGCGCGACCGACGCGCCGCCCAATCTCCGGCCCGGCGCCGGCGGCGCGGGGATCCAGCTCTACCGCGACGAGCGGATCTCGCTCACCAACCCCGAGCAGCACGCGCAGCTCGGCTACTTCCTGGCCGAAGCCATTTCCGCCGACGGCACGCTCCGCCACAGCGGCCGGTTCCGCCGCCTGGTCCCGGGCGAGGATTATCTGGTCCATGCGAGCGGGCTGTGGCTCATGCTCCGCTCGCCGCTGCGGCCGGACGAGGCGCTCGCCGTCGCGTACCTGCCCGAGGCAGGACCGCCGGTCGGCACGCCGGACGCCGAGCGCGCGCCGGCCGGGACCACGCCCGTGCTGCGCCTGCTGCGCGGCCCCGAGACGATCCACCAGCCCGGCCAGGCGACGTGGCCGTTCGAGATGCACCACGTCTACCGGCTGGACGCATCGGCCGGCGTCGAGCCGACGAGCGTCGAGCTCGAGATCTCGCTCGGCGAGCGCTCCGCCGGGGCTACGCACCGCGAGGCGCTCGGCCTGTCGCTCTCGTACCTCAAGCTCTTCGGCCTCGACGAGGACGCGCCCTTCGAGTGGCTCGACGAGGCGAAGCTCTTCCAGCCCGCGCGCGACATGTTCGGTGCCGCCGATGCCGCGCGCTTCGGCGGCACCTACGTCGTCTTCCCGACGCTGCGCCCCTTCGCCGAGCCGCCGCCGCTGCCGAGCGTCGGCCTCTCGGCCGGCGATGTGGCCGCCGTCCTCGGCACCGACGCGAACTTCGCGATCTACGAGGAGCCCGACCCCGTCCTGCGGGAGGGGAGCGCGCGCTTCCGGCTCAACTTCCGCTACCGCGTCCAGGTCGAGGGGCCGGCCTCCTCCTTCAATCTCGGTGCGTTCGGGATCCGCGAGGGGAGCGAACGACTCACCGTCGGCGGACGCACGCTGCGGCCCGGGATCGACTACACGATCGATTATACCCTCGGCACCGTCACGCTCACCGACCCGCAACTCCTCCTCGCCGCGGGGCCCGATGCCGCCATCGAGGCGACGTGGGAACAGAAGGCCACCTTCGAGCTCGCGCCGACCTCGATCTACGGGCTGAGCGCGCGCTACGACCTCGGCACCACCGGCCGCCTCGACTTCGTCGGGCTGTACCAGACGGAGAAGTCGATCATCAACCGCCCGCAGCTCGGGCTCGAGCCGGGCTCCGTCTTCCTGGGCGGCGCGAGCGGCGACCTCCTCTTCGCCGCGCCCTGGCTCGACGGGCTCCTCGCCCGACTCCCCGCGGCGGCCGATACGGTGCCGTCCGCGATCCGCGTGGCCGGCGAGCTCGGCGTCTCGCTCCCCGACCCGAACCGCCGCGGCGACACCTACCTGGACGACTTCGAGGCGACCGACGAGTTCCCGCTCCGCCTCGACCGCGACTTCTGGCGGCTCGGCTCGCGGCCCGGCGAGACGACCGGCGCGAGCGACGTGCTGCCGCTCACCCTCGATGTCTCGACCGCCGCGCCGCTCGTCTGGCAGCACGACCTGCTCGACCCGTCCGGCCGCGTCGTCGGACCGCGACTCGCCCGCGAGATCGACCGGCAGATCAACGTGGCCGGCGCGGAGCGGACCGAGCCGGTCCTCTACCTCTCCTTCGGCGATGAGGCGACCGCGGGGCCCGAGCGCCGCTGGCGCTCGATCACGACCGTCCTCGAGACGACCGGCCGCGACATGACGCGCAGCGAGTACCTCGAGTTCTACGCCGCGGCCGCGCCCGGGCGCGAGCTCGCGCTCGTCATCGACATCGGCACCGTGAGCGAGGACGCGTACTACTTCGATTCCGAGGGGCGGACCAACGGCGTCTACCCCGACGGCCGGCCGTGGGGGATCGGGATCCTGGACGAGGAGGCGCGCGCCGCCGAACGCGAGATCTGGGGGCCCGCGCTCGACTCGCTCGGGCTCTGGGACCAGCCGTGCCGCGCCGAGCCGGGGCACCAGTCGTACCCGCTCGGCGACCCGCGCGCCAACTGCGCCCGCGGCAACGGCCTGCTCGACACCGAGGACCTGGACGGCAACGGTATCCTGGACGCGACCGACGGCGCCTACTTCCGCTACGTCGTCCGCCTCGACGGCGCCTCGCCCTACCTCGTGCGCGACCGCGCCGGGACCGGCACCGAGTTCCGCCTGTACCGCATCCCGCTGCGCGGCCCGGGCGCGATCCCGATCGGCGGCGCGAACGAGGGGACGTGGCGCTACATCAAGCACCTGCGCGTGACCGTCGCGGGGCAGGCGCGCGCGGCCGGCGGCGACATCTCGCTCGCCCGCATGCGCGTCGTCGGCTCGCGCTGGGCCAAGCGCGACGTCGACGGGATCCGCGCCGGCCTCTTCGACGACCGCCCCGGCGCCGGCGGCGGGACGACCGACTTCCGCGTCGGGCCGGTCAGCCGCATCACCGAAGGCGATGCGTACGTCTCGCCGCCCGGCGTCGTCGACCAGCTCCAGGACCCGACGAGCGCGTACGGCGGCAGCACCGTCGAGTACAACGAGAAGTCCCTCGGCCTCACCTACGGCTCGCTCCAGCCCGGCGACCGCGCGGAGGCGTACTACCGCTACCCCCAGCAGCCGCGCAACTTCCTGAACTACCGCGAAATGCGGCTCTGGGCCGTGCCCCGCGCCGGGCGCTGGGGCGGCGCGGGCGAGCGGCTCGTCGTCAGCGTCGGCACCGACGCGCGTAACCGCTACCTCTACATCACGCCGCTGCGCGCCGCGCCGGGGGTCGTACAGCCCGAAGACTGGCTCCCCGAGATCGTCATCGACTTCGACCGTTGGTTCGAGCTGAAGGCGTGGGCCGAGCAGCTCCTGCTCGAGGGCGCGGCCGAGCCGGGCGAGCCGGTCGTCGTCTGGAGCCCGGACAGCACCTACGCCGTCGTCATGGAGGACCGCGCCCGTGCGCCGAACCTGGCCGCCGTGCGCGAGATCGGCTTCGCCGTCTACAACGCCGGCGCCGTGCCGACCTCGGGCGCCGTCTGGATCGACGAGCTGCGCCTCGGCGGCGCCGTCACCGACCCGGGGATGGCCGGGCACGTCGCCATCGACCTGCGCGCCGGCAGCCTCGCCACGGCGAGCGTCTCCTTCGCCGACCGGGGCAGCGGCTTCCGCCTCCTCAACGAGACGCCCGGCTACCAGTCCACGCAGGACCTCAGCGTCGGCGGCACGCTCCACCTCGGCACCCTCGCGCCCGAGACGTGGGCGCTGGACGCGCCGGTCACCGTCTCCCACACCCGCGCCGGGATCGAACCGCGCTTCCTCCAGCAGAGCGACGTGCGCGCCGACCGGCTGCCCGGTCTGCGCAGGACCGGATCGAACCGGACCCACGTGGGCGTCTCGCTGCGCCGCACGCGCCCGCTCGACAACCCCGTCGCCGGGTTCCTCCTCGACGGCGCATCGCTCCGCCTCGACTACCGCTCGGCCGAGACGACGTCGCTCACGACCGAGGACCGGTCCGAGGGGATCGAGGCGGGCGTCGGGCTGACCCGCGCGCCCGGCGCGCGCGAGTTCGGCCTCGTGCCCGCGCCGCTCGAGTCGGTGCTGCGCGCCCTCACGCCGCGCGCGCTCGAGGAGACCGACGCGTTCCGGCGCCTCGCCTCGATGCGACTGCGCTGGACGCCCGAGCTCGTCGCCTTCAACGGCACGTACCAGCACGCCGAGACACGCAGCTACCGCTACTCGTCGATCCTCGAGCGGCCCGAAGACGCGAGCGTGCGCCCGATCGAGGCGCCCCGCGAGGCGTTCGTCTCCACGGCCCGCCTCACGTTGCGGCCGATCGCATCGCTCCAGGCCGGCGCGACGGTTGCCAGCACCCGCGACCTGCTCCCGACCGAGCGCGCCGGCGCGCGCCCCGAGGAGCGCGAGGCGATCGGCCGCGCACGCTCCGAACTGGCCGGCGTCGACCTCGGCTGGGAACGCCACCGCACGCTCTCGACCTTCCTCGACTACCGCCCGCCCGTCGCCGCGTGGCTGCGCCCGAGCCTCGGCTTCAACGCCCGCTACCGCGCCGACCGGCTCGCCTCGCGGGTCGACACGACCGACGCGGGCGCCGTGCTCCAGCGCGCCTTCGACGGCGACCGGCTCCTCACGCGCTCGGTCGTGATCGACCTGCCGACGCTGATCAGCGGCCAGGATCGGGGCGGGGGATGGTCGCCGAGGCGAGCCATCGGCATCGTCGACCTGACCTGGACCGACGGCGTCGGCTCGCGCTTCGACTGGCGCGCCGTCGACCCGGGGCTCGACTACCAGCTCGGGCTCGGCGGCACGGACGTGTTCCGCGCCGTCGACGGCGATACGGCGGCGAGCGTCGACCGACACGGGACGTTCCGTGCCCGGGGCGAGCTGCACCTGCCTCTCGGCACGCGCGTCGACATCGCCTACGCCGAGTCCGATGCCGCGATCGACGAGCTGCGCGCCGGCAGCCGGAACACGCGCGAGTCGCACTGGCCCGACGTCGCCTTCACCTGGGCCGACCTGCCGCTGCCCGGCCCGCTGCGCGCCTTCATCACGCACGGCTCCCTCAGCGCCGGCTACCGCGAGAGCGTGCGCACGAGTATCTTCGGCACGGCCGCCGGCCAGGAGTGGGCGAGCGACGAGCGCGCCATCCCGCTCCAGCTCGCCGTCGGCTTCGCGAACGGGCTCAGCGGGTCCTACATCGGCCAGATCGCCGACGGCTCCGGGCGCGACCCGACCGGCCGGACCGAGCACGACGGTCAGCAGCACGCCGTCCAGATCGCCGGCAGCTTCATCGCGCCGCGCTTCCTCAGGGAGAGTTTCCCCGCGCCGATCAACGCGTCGCTGCGCTGGAGCTACTACGCCCGGGCCCAGTGCCGCCTCACGGCCGCCGCCGGCACGGACGGCAGTGAGGCGTGTATCCCGTTCGTCGACTACATCAACCGCGAGTTCGGCATGACGCTGAACACGATCGTCTCCCAGCTCACCGTGGGATTCCAGATGAGCTACATCGACCGCCAGAGCTACGTCGGCGCCCGCAACGGCTCGAGCCAGTTCCAGCTCGGCCTCTTCGGAGAGTTCAACTTCGCCGCCGGCACCTTCGCCGGGGGAGGGTTCCGGTGAGGCGCGCCGCCATCGCCGCGCTCGCCGCCGCGATCTTCGCGGCCGCATGCGAACGGCCGGACGACGTCGACTCCCGCACCACCCGCACCCTCCCCGAGGTCGAGGCGCCCCCGTTCGACGGCCAGGCCGCCTTCGCGCTCCTGGAGCGCCAGGTCGAATTCGGCCCGCGCGTGCCCGGCTCGCCCGGCCACGCCGCACAGCTCGCATGGATGGAGGAGTTCCTGCGCGAACGCGCCGACACCGTCATCCTCCAGCACTTCGACCACCGGGCCAAACGCGGCGGGACCATCCGCATGACCAACGTCTTCGCCCGCTTCCGCCCCGAGCTCCCGGACCGCGTCCTCTTCCTCGCCCACTGGGACACGCGACCCACGGCCGACAACGACCCCGACCCGAGCCGCCGCAACGAGCCGATCCTCGGCGCCAACGACGGCGCCAGCGGCGTCGCCGTCCTCCTCCAACTTGCGGATGTCCTCTCCCGCCATTCCCCCCCGATCGGCGTCGACCTACTCTTCACCGACGGCGAGGACTTCGGGCCGGACGAGATGTATCTGGGCGCCACCTACTTCGCGGCCAACCCCGTCCCCGGCCCCGGGTACCGCCCGCTCTACGGCGTCCTGGTCGACATGGTCGGCGACCGGAACCCGGTCTTCCCGATCGAGCCGATCTCGTACGACTTCGCGCCCGAGGTCGTCGAACGCGTCTGGCGCCTCGCCGCAGAGCTCGGCTACGGCCACATCTTCGTGCGCCGTCGCCAGGTCCCGATCTCCGACGACCACGTGCCGCTGAACCGCGCGGGGATCCGGACGATCGACATCATCGACTTCGACTACGGCCCGGGGAACGCGTACTGGCATACGCACCGGGACGTTGTTGAGAATACGGCGCCGGAGGGGTTGGAGGCGGTGGGGACGGTTTTGACGGGGCTGGTTTTCAGGGGGGGGTGAGGGGCGCGCCGGAGGCGCGCCGCCCCCGGCGGCCAACGGCCGGCCAGCGGCGCGCTCAGCCCGTTCGACCAGACAAACAAACCGCCCAACACCAGCAACGCCATCCCAACCATGACCTCCGACGAGCGCCGCGCCCTCGCCTTTGTCGCGCTGCTGCTTGCACTTGCCGCGGGCGCGCGTCTCGTTCGGCGGGACCCGCCAGTGGAGTGGGCGGGGGAAGCGGTCGATACTGATTCCCTGGAGGCCCTGGCCCGGGCCCGCAAGGAGGAGGCGGACCGCCGGTCGCGGCCGCTGGCGCCGGGGGAGAGGATCGATCCGAACACCGCGTCGGAGGAGGAGCTGGACCGGCTGCCGGGCGTGGGGCCGGCGCTCGCGCGGCGGATCGTCGAGGCGCGCGAGACCGGCGGGCCGTTCCGCTCGGTCGATGACCTGTCGCGCGTGCGGGGGATCGGGCCGAGCGCGTTGCGGCGGCTCGCGCCGCACCTGGAGATCGCGGCAGGCGCGGGAGGGCAGGGCGGGGGCGGCTGGTCGGGCGGGGCGGCGAAGTCGGTCGCGCCGGGACCCGGCGTGACGCCGACGCTCCGGCCCGTCGACACGCCGGCGCCGGGTGGCGCGGGCAGCCGCGCGAAAACGGCGTCGGGCCGGCCGGCCGCGGGCGAGCGGACGCGGAGCGGGGCTGGCGGGGCTGGCGGCGCCGCACGTGCGCGCGGCGGGGCCGGCGCCAC
>CAYPGK010000079.1:0-12653 GCA_964410055.1 uncultured Gemmatimonadaceae bacterium
GCCTGACCTTCGACTTCCTGCACCTCGACGTCAGCGACGAGCGGTTCGGCGCGCTGCACCTCGTCGTGTACGTCCCGGTGCCGGAGACCGGGACGCGGGAGAGGGTGGAGCGGCTGCTCGGGGAGGAGGCGGCGGTAGGGGCGGAGGCGCGGTGACCGCCTCCGGAGGAAGAAGGGCACGGCACCAACGCCTTCCTGCTCGAGACCGACCTGGACCTGCAGGAGCGGCACCTCATCTTCGGCCGGGCCGAGGTGGTGGCTCCTCCAATGCATCCTCCCGCTCCGCCGCACCATGGGACGGATCGACGCCATTGAGTTATCTTTAGGATATGAAGATCTTCGGCACTCACGACGAGAACACGATCAAACAGCTCGAGGACGTAGCGAGCCGGGCGGAGCGCGCGGCGCTGATGGCCGACGGCCACGTTGGCTACGTCATGCCGATCGGCGGCGTGGCCGCGTACCGCGACAAGGTGAGCGTGGTCGGCGTCGGGTTCGACATCGCGTGCGGGAACGCGGCGATCCGGACCGACCTCACCCTTGCCGACTTCGGCGCGACGGAGGCGGAGCGGAATCGTCGCCTGAACGACCTCGCCGACGAGATCCAGCACCAGGTCAGTTTCGGCGTCGGGCGGAAGAACCACGCCGACGACGCGCCCGTCGACCACCCGCTCTTCGACGACCCCGCGTGGGACGCGGTCCCGAAGAAGCACCGCGGCAACCTGCGCGAGAAGGCTCGGGCCCAGCTCGGGACGGTCGGGAGCGGCAACCACTACGTCGACGTCTTCGCCGACGAGACGGACACGATATGGGTCGGCGTGCACTTCGGCTCGCGGGGGTTCGGCCACACCGTCGCCTCGGGGTTCCTGGCGCTGGGCCAGGGCGCGAAGTGGGGCGAGCGCGTCCCGGAGCGCGAGGTGCTGCTCCCGCTCGAGCAGCCGCTCGGGCACGACTACTGGCACCTCATGACGCTGGCCGGGCAGTACGCCTACGCCGGGCGGGAGTGGGTGGCGCGCAAGGTCGTCGAGATCCTGGGCGGCCGCGAGCTCGAGCTCGTCCACAACCACCACAACTACGCGTGGCGCGAGGAGCACGACGGCGAGGAGTTCATCGTTGTGCGGAAGGGCGCGACGCCGGCGTTCCCCGGGCAGAAGGGGTTCATCGGCGGCTCGATGGGAGACGACGCGGTGATCGTCCAGGGCACGCCGGTGGAGAAGGCGGACGATGCGACGCTCGAGCTCCAGCGCCAGGCGCTCTTCTCCACCGTCCACGGCGCCGGCCGCGTGATGAGCCGCACGGCGGCCGCCGGGAAGATTCAGCGCAGGACGGGGAAGGTGATCCGCCCGGGACGCGTCTCGTACGAGATGATGAACGACTGGGTCCGGAAGAAGGGGGTCGTCCTCCGCGGCGGCGGGCTGGACGAGAGCCCGCACGTCTACCGTCGCCTGCCCGAGGTGCTCGCGGCCCAGGGCTCGACGATCGAGGTGCTGCACACCCTGCGGCCGCTCATCGTGGTCATGGCGGGCGCGAACGAGTTCGATCCGTACAAGGACTGATCCCCCGGCGGGTCAGGCCGCCAGGCGGCCTCGCGCCTCCTGGAAGAATTCCAGCAGATCGGCGTTGAGTCGATCCTTGTGGGTGACCGTCAGGCCGTGCGGCGCGCCGGGATAGACCTTCAGCGTCGCATCCTCGACCAGCTCCGCCGATCGCATGGCGGAAGCCGCGATCGGCACGATCTGGTCGTCCTCGCCGTGGATGATCAGCGTCGGCACGTCGAACTTCCGCAGGTCTTCGGTGAAGTCCGTCTCGGAGAACGCTTTCACGCAATCGTAGGCGTTCTTCAGGCCGGCCTGCATGCACCAGAACCAGAAGGCCTCGCGGGTCCCATCGGAAACCTCGGCGCCCGGCCGGTTTGCGCCGTAGAAGGGGGCGCTGAGGTCCCGGTAATACTGGGAGCGGTCCCGGAGCAAGCCGTCGCGGATCTCGTCGAAGACTTCTCGCGGCTGGCCGTCGGGGTTGGTCGGGGTCCGAAGCATCAGCGGCGGCACGGCCCCGATCAGCACGACCTGCGCGACACGCCCGGTGCCGTGGCGCCCGACATATCGCGTGACCTCGCCCCCACCCGTGGAATGGCCCACGAGGATGACGTCACGGAGGTCGAGGTGCTCGATCAACCCGGCGAGGTCGTCGGCGTAGGTGTCCATGTCGTTGCCGTGCCAGGGCTGACTGGACCGTCCATGGCCGCGCCGGTCGTGCGCGATGCAGCGGTAGCCGTGTGAGGCGAGGTGAAACATCTGATCGTCCCAGGCGTCCGCGGTCAGAGGCCAGCCGTGGCTGAAGACGACGGGCTGGCCGGAGCCCCAGTCCTTGTAGTAGAGCTCGGTGCCATCCTTCGTGGTGAACGTGCTCATGGTGGGACCTCCTGGATCGGTGTCGCCGCGGGCGATGTGAGCCGTGCCCGGTGCGCGGTGGTGCCGCGTGCACCATGTGCCCGGCATGCGGGGCGGCGCCGCGAGCCGGTCGCCGCGGTCGCCGCCCGACTCGCGGTCACCAAGCAATCGGTGGTCCGCAAGCCCGGGTCTCGGTGGCGCACGCCCGGTCCGTCCGCTCCGGGTGGCCCGGCCGATCCGACCGGGCCGCCCTCGCAGCGCGAGCCGTGGTTCACAACTGCGGCACGATCACCAACGGTTTCCGCGGCCGCCACGCGAACGAGCGCGCTGAATGCAGATCCATCCCCGCCGCCGCCACGATATCCTCCTCCCCTCGGTCCAGATGGAAGACCAACAGCGAGTCACCCGTGGACAGGAGGAGCTTCTGGTTGTCCGGAGACCACAGCGGCCGATCCGAAACGGGCACGGAGAGGGTGTGCGTCGTCATGGTGTTGGCGTTCAGATCGTAGATGTACAGCTCCCACGCCCCACTTTCCGCGTTCTTGTCGACGGCGGCGATCCGGTTCCCGAGTGACGCCCGCTCCGCGTACCTCCCGGGGCCGAGCTCCGTGGTTACCCCGGTGGTCACATTCACCCGGTAGAGCGTGTAGGTCGACGACGCGTACCGGGTGTACACGATCTCCTGGCCGTTGAGCGTCCAGACGGGCGAGAAGAGCCGGCCACTGGATTTCACCAGCGACGTCTTGCCGCTGCCATCATCGTTCGCGACAACGAGGTGCGCAGAATCTCGCTGGCTCACGTACACGAAATGCCTCCCATCCGGAGACCAGGCCGGGTCGGAGTTCTCATACGCGTCGGCGGCCACATCCTGCAACCCGGAGCCATCGGGGTTCACCACGACGATCTTCCGGTGGATGTCATACGTTATGAAATCGAAGATGATCTTGCCCTTGCTCGACCAGTGCACGGTCTGCGCCGCTTCGGCAGGGGCGACAAGGCGGGGTGTCGCGGTCCCGTCCAGCTCGTCCAGCATGAAGAGGCGATACCCCGGTTGGCCGACGACCGTCAGGTACGCCAACTTGTTACTCGCTGGCGCCCAGGTCGGATTACGGCCCCTATGACCGCCGATCTCGTGGAAATTCGTCCCATCGTCGTTGATCAAGGCGAACCCGGTCGCCGTGGTGACAACGATCTGGTCCTTCCCACCCACGGAAACCGTGTCGCTGAATTCTCCCGAACTCGCGATCACCCGGGCGCTAGCCCCCCAGGTCAGGGCCTCCACCAGCCCCGTCGAATCCACGGACACATCCGACGGCACGGTGCTGCGCCAGGTGACCTCCGCGCCGGCTATCGGGTGATCGTTCGCGTCCAGGACCACCGCCTCCAACCGCAGCGTATCGCCCACGCCCAACCGGATCTGCTCCGGACTCGCCTGGACCGACGCCGGGCGTTGCTCGACATCGACCGAAACGCTATCCGCGAGCTCGCCGATCGTGGCCACCACCCGGGCGGCGCCGTTGCCGACCGCGACGACCCAGCCCGCCGAGTTCACCGTGACCACCGCCGGGTCCGTGCTCGTCCAGTTCACCTCCGCGCCCTCGATCTCGGCGCCGTCGGCGTCGCGGACCACCGCGCTCACCCGTACCGAGTCGCCCAACGCGTCGAGCTCGATCGAGCCCGGGGTCACCTCGAGACCTGCTGGCTCCGGATCTCCGGGATCTTCGGGGTCTTCCGGATCTTCCGGATCTGCGGGGTCTTCGGGATCTGCGGGGTCTTCGGGGTCTTCAGGATCTTCGGGGTCTTTATCCCCTGGCTGTCCGGTCGCCGGTGCGGTGACGGTTACCTTCGCCGAGACGTCGACCTCGCCGGCGCGGACGTGCACCTCCGAGCGGCCCTCGGCCACCGCCGTCACCAGTCCGGTTCCATCGACCCTGACCACGCTCGTGTCCGCGCTGGCCCAATCGAGCACGGCGTCGCGGATCTCGGCGCCGTTCCCGTCCGCGACGGCGACGGTCAGGCGCACGGTGTCTCCGACGCCGAGTCCGACCGAATCGGGACTCACCTCGATCGAGGCCGGGACCTGTTCGACTTCGACCGGCACGGTATCCGCGACGCCGGCAGCCCTCGCGACGACCCTCGCGGAGCCATTCGCGATCGCAGTCACCCGGCCGCTCGCATTCACCCTCACGACGGTGGTGTCCGTGCTCGACCAGTCGATGGCCGCACCGGAGATGGCTGTACCCTTCGCGTCCTTGACGGTGGCGGTGAGCCGCGCCGTGTCACCGAGCGCGGTCAGGACGAGCGACCTTTCGGCGATCTCTACCAGTGCGGGCTCGCGCGGGACTCCCGGACCGGTGGGCGACTTGTCGTCTCCACCGCACGCGAGCATGGCGAACAACACGATCGACGCCAGCACGCGCCAGGCGTGTGAACTCCACTGAGGCATCTTCCTACTCCGGATCTGAATTCGGTTTCACGGCAGGTGCGGGGAGGGGCACTCACCGTCGACAGTATTCCAGCACGAGATACTAACTTCCCTGGCTTTACGGAGGGTATGGCATAAAGATGCCATACCCTCCCGAACGACTGCCTGATACCAGCCGGCAGTCCCGCTCCTCAGAAATCGTACGACGCGCCGAACACGACCACACCCCGGTAGCCGGCGCCGATCTCGAGGAACGGGCCGAACCGGCGCCCGAGCCGCATCCCCAGGAGCGTGAGCTGGAACGCGGGCCGGATCTCCGATTCGGTCGACGAAGGCGAGCCTTCGATCTCGGCCGAGTCGCGATTCAACGCGACCCCGACCGCGGCGTTCGAGTAGAGACCGAGTGCTCCGCCGCGTAGGTAGTGGAGGGCGGCGCCGCCCATCGCATGTGCCCACGTGCTGCCCAGCGTGCCGCGCGGGTCGCCGTCGACGATGACGTCGCGCGAGATGCGCTCGACACCGGCCGCACCGAGAACGGCGAAGCGATCGTTCAGGAAGCGCTCGTACTGGGCGGTGATCGCGCCCAGCCCGGACCGGTTCTCCGTCTTGTACGAGCCGAGCGTGACTACGGTCGTCAGCACGTCGGTGACGAGGTCCATCCATACTGGAGCAGACCCGACGCCGAGACCGACGGAGAGGCGGCTCGTCGGCTGCTGGCCATATGCCGGAGACGCGGCGATGAGCAGCATGCCGACGATGACGAGCGGGCGGAAGGATGGCATTGTCTTTCTCCTGTTTGGGGGTGGCGTGACGGTCGAAGGAGTGAGCGGGACGCGACCGGTGGCGTACGAATGTGCCGGGGAGGCAATCCAATCTAACACGCACCCGGTGCCGATGCCAGGAACGGCGGGGAGACCGTCGCCGAATTGAATGTCGAATTTTCCGTAGACGGTCGGAGGCCCAGGCCGAGCGGATCCGCGCAGCGCGGGCCGAGGCGACCGCGGTGGGCAGCGATCTATTCATCAACGCCCGGACGGACGTCTACCTTGCCCGGGCCTGCGAACCGGAGTCGCGCCTGGATGCCACGATCCAGCGGGCCAACCTGTACCTCGCGGCCGGCGCGGATGGTGTCTTCGTGCCCGGCGTGACCGATGCCGACACCATCGCCGCACTGGCTCGGGCGATCGACGGTCAGTTGAACATCATGTGGGCGCCGGGTGCGCCCAGTGTGCAGGGCCTCGGCCGGCTCGGCGTGGCACGCGTGAGCCTCGGTCCCGGCGTTGCACTCATCGCGCTCACCGCCACGATGCAAGCGACCCGCGAGATGTTCGACCGCGGCACTTGCCGTGCTCTCGAGCGCTGCCTGACCTTCGGCGAGGTCGATGGAATGTTCCCGGGCGCGTAACCCGAAATCGCGTCCCTGGAACGGGTGGGGCTACGACGCCGTAGCCTTCCGCAGCCCCACCCCGCCCGCGGGGATCGTCTCGAACCGCTCGCCGAAGCCGGCGATGATCGGGCGCGCGCGGGCGATCGCCTGCTGCACCGCCGGAAGCGAGAGCGACGCCGCGTGGCTCTCCCTACTGTCCCAGACCTCGGTGATCCAGACGGCGTCCGGATCCATGGCATCCGCCGCGATGACGTATGCCAGGCACCCGGGCATCTCCGCGCTCGACTCGAGCAGGATCTCGATCAGCGCCGACCGCTGCCCCGGCACGGCCAGCATCTTTCCGATCAATCCGTACATGCCTCCCCCTGGTGACGATTCGCCGAGCACCTTCCGCCCGCCGAGTGCGAGGGCGAGTGCGCCGATCAGGAACTCACGACGCCCGACGTCCATTCGGCGCACCTCCGATCGTGGATGACAACCCGTCTTGCCATGGACGACCGGGACTCACGGCTGCTCGAGGAGCCCCAGCTCGTCCAGGATCGCCTTCGTGATCCCGAGGCGCGCGCGGGCGTCCGCGTTCGTGCGGATCTCGATGTTCGTGGCGAAGTAGTGGACTTCCTCGCCCCGCTCCACGTAGCCGACCAGCCAGCCGATCTGGGGCGCGCCCGCCACCCCGAGCCCCGCCCGCCCCGTCTTGCCGCTCAGACGGTACGTCGGCGACTCCTCCAGCACCAGCAGCTCCTTCACCAGCGCCGTGCTCCGCTCCGAGACCCCCAGCTCTCCCTCGTAGAACCTCCGCAGGAAATCCACCTGCTCGTCCGGCGAGATGGCCAGCCCGCCGGTGAGCCAGAAAGCGTCGATCTCTCCGGAGAGGTCCCGGTTCCCGTACTCGAACCGGTCCAGGTAGCCCTGCATGCGCTCCGCGCCGATCCGCCGGGCCAGCTCCTGGTAGTACCAGACCACCGACCCGGCGAACGCCGAGCGCAGGGTGTGGTCCCGCGCCCAGGAGGCCGGCCACCACGACTGCCGCGGCGCCGCTGCGCTGTCCCACGCCAGGCCGAATTCCGCACCATCCGCCACGCCGGTCTCCAGCGCGACCAGCGTGTTCGCGATCTTGTACGTCGACGCGGGCAGGAACCGCGTGGCCGCACGCCCGGGGTTGTAGCGTATGCGCCGCCCGGTCTGGCCGTCCAGGAGCACGAACGCGCCCTCGATCTCACCGAAATGCCGGCCGAGATCCGGGCGCACCTCCGTCTCCGTCTCCGCCTCCGCCTCTGCACCCGCACCCGCCGATAACGCTGCGGACGCGGTTCGGTCCGACGGCCCGCACCCGACCGCCCAGCCGCACCCGACCGCCAGCGTGAACACCGCGCCGAAGCCTCGCCCGCCCCGCCCGCCGCGCCGCCGTGCACCACGCCCAGCGACGTCCACTCCAACCCCTGCGACCATGCCCGACCTCCCGTTCTCACGTCGGTCCACGTCGACCCGCCGACTCGTGGCCAAGGTAAGTGCCGAACCGCCTCGACTGCCAGGAATTCGTCCCGACCAGCCCCCAACGCTTGACACCCCGTGTCCCTGACATTATCTTAGCACTAAGATATTGCCGAGCGCGAGAGGACAAAGGGGGACGACATGACGACTCTGAAGACGCGTGGTTTCCACCACATCACGATGGTCTCGCGCGATGCGCGGCGGACCGTGGCATTCTATCGCAACCTGCTCGGCGTCGGGCTGGTGAAGCAGACGGTGAACTACGACGACCCGAGCGCCTACCACCTCTACTTCGGTGATGCGACCGGCTCTCCGGGCACGATCCTGACCTTCTTCGAGTGGCCGGACGCGCCGCGCGGCCGCTGGGGCCTGGGCGGCGTGCATCACCTGGCGCTGGGGGTCTCGACGCCGGAGGCGCTGCTCAAGTGGAAGCGACGTCTCACGGACGCGGGCGTGGCGGTGAGCGGTCCCTACGACCGCGGCTGGTTCCACAGCATCTACTTCGCGGACCCGGACGGACAGATCCTGGAGATGGCGACGGCGGGTCCGGGCTACGCCCTGGACGAGCCGGCGGATGCGCTGGGCGAGAAGCTGATCATGCCGGATCCCTCGCGGCTGCGCGGGAACCGGGATGAGGCGGCGATCCGGGCGCTGACGCACCCCGAGCCGGTCCTGGATATCACGCCGGACATGGCGCTCCAGGGAATCCACCACATCACGGGGTTCACGGACGACCTCGACCGAGCGCACGATTTCTACATCGAGGCGCTCGGGCTGCGACTGGTCAAGAAGAGCGTGAACCAGGACGACCCGAACACGCTGCACTACTTCTGGGCTCGGTACGACGGCGCGGAGGTGGCCCCGCACAGCACGCTCACGCTGTTCGGCTGGCCGAAGTCGACCTATTGGGCCCGCGCCGGCGCCGGGCAGACGCACCACATCGCGTTCCGCGCGCGGGACGAGGAGGAGCAGCTCGAGTGGCGCGAGCACCTGCTCTCGCTGGGAGTCGACGTCTCTCCGGTCCTGGACCGGAGCTACTTCCGGAGCATCTACTTCCGGGCTCCGGACGGGATGCTGCTGGAGATCGCGACGGACGGGCCGGGGTTCGCGGTGGACGAGGATCCCGGTGCGCTGGGCCGGGAGTTGAAGCTGCCGGCGTGGCTCGAGCCGCACCGGGAGGAGATCGCTCGGGGGCTGGTCCCCGTCGGGTGAGGGGTTCTCCCTGACGAAGAATGGCAGAGCCGGGCGACGTCGTCTCCCGGCTCTGCCGGCACGCGGACCGGCGCGGGCACGGGACCGCAGGCCGTCCCGCACCCTACGCCGGGCCTTCGTCACGCGCCCACGGCCGCCGCGGTGGAGACCCGCGTCACGGTGTGCCCTCGCTGGCGCAGCATCTCGACCACGCTCCCCTCACCGACGAGGTGGCCGACGCCGACGATCACGATCGCCTGCTTGCCGGAGCGGAGCAGCTCCTCGATCTGCGGGACCCACCGGCGGTTCCGGGCGATGAGGAGCCGCTCGACGAGCTCGGGCTGGTCGCGCATGGACTTCGTGAACATCTCGGCCAGCCCGTCCGCGTCGCCGCGGCGCCACATCTCGGTGGCCCGGTCGAGCTGAACGACCGCGGAGTCCAGATCCGCCAGCGTGCTGCGCAGCATCGCGACCTGCGCGGCATCGCTCATCCCGTCCATGGCGTCGATCTGGTCCTTCACCGTCTCGAGCCCCATCGTCTGCTTCCCCGCCTCGCGCGCCCGCAGGTGGAAGTGCATGTCGAGCCCCATCGACGCATCGTAGCCGGCCTGCTGGAGCGACAGTACCGAGAGCGTCATCGACACGAGCCAGGGCTTCAACCCCTGCAGTGCCGCGAGCGGCATCGGCATCCCGGCCACCCGGCGCTCCAGCTCGGCGTAGACATCCGCGGGGAGCACGTCGGAAAGGGTGCGACCCGGCGGCAGTGCACCGCGGGTCATCATCTCCACGCTGCCCTGCATCATCTCCTCCAGGTCGATCTCGAAGGCGACGGTCTGCGCCGCATCGAACGCCTCGTAGATCGCCGGATCCAGCGGATACGCCTCCGGCCGGAGGAGGTGGATCGAGCCGAGCAGGTAGACGGTGTTGCCGTGGCCCTGGACCTCCCACAGCGGCAAGCCGTCGCGCGTGTCGTCCCAGGCCCGACCCGCCGGCGCGAATGCAAGCTGCAACGCCGCGAACGCGATGACCCCGTACCACCATCGATGACTACATTTCCTCATGCGATGTGCCTCCTCTCGCCAGGAGGACGACGCGGCCTCAACGCCCGGCCGATCCGCCGTCCTCGTAAATGAAGATCTCCTCGATCGGAAGGCCGAACACCTCCCGGATCCGGAACGCCAGCGGCAGACTCGGATCGTACTTGCCGTTCTCGATCGCGTTGACCGTCTGCCGCGAAACCCCGAGACGTTCCGCGAGGTCCGCCTGCGACCAGCGCCGCTCAGCTCTCAGCACGCGAATCCGGTTCTTCACTCGTGCCGCCTCGCGAAGACCGCCAGCGCCGCGCCGCGAACTACCTCCGCGAGCCCGAACATGGCCGCGGCCAACACCCCGTTCACCTCATGCGCCTCTCCGGCCAGCGCATAGACGTACAGCCCCGCCGCCACGAGCATGGCGAACCCGTACGCCACCGCGAATGCCTGGAGCTGGATCAACCTCGCCAGTTCGTCCAAGGCGGCCAGGTAACGCGCATAGGCGAATGCCATGAGCACGACCATCATCGGAACGAGGACCACCCACACCAGCCGCGCAGGCCCGGACGGCCAGCCGAACGCCAGGCCGCCGAGCCCGAGCGCGAGGCCCAGCGTCGCCGCCGTCGTCCAGCGCGCCAGCCGGCGCCCTTCCGGCGTGCTCGTGCCGAAGAAACCGAAGAACATCAGCGACGCATACGGCCACGACTCGCCGTCTCGCTCCAGCTCCACTTCGTGCCTGTCGGATACAGCCATCCCGGACTCCACCTGCTATCCCTACACGATCGCAGCAATCGGCGGCCAGTGTAATACGAACTTGCCAATTTGTCAAACATCCTTGACATCCGTGCGACCGACGGCGGGCCAACGCAGGCGCCCCGCCGGGCATGCATGTTGCACCGTCCCACGCGCGTTCCAGAGTCTGCCATCCACCATGCCCCGCCCGGATGCCATGACGCCACTCACGGCAGGCCTCGCGGACCGCTGTCGTACGCACGGGATTCGCCTCGGGACGGTCGTGCCGCTCGTACGGGCCACCCTCGCGGCTGCGGTGCTCGTACTGGCCCCCTCGACGGCAAGTGCCCAGGACGTCGGCACGGCGGGCGCGGAGACGCTGACGGTCCGGGGCTTCATCAGCGCCTCGCTCTTCGTCGACGACCAGTTCTTCGCGCTGAGCAACGGCCAGAGCGCGCTCTGGGCGGAGATCCCCGAGCTGCGCGAGGACGAGTGGTTCCACGGCGGCGACGTCCGCAACACCCGCATCACGCTGGATTTCAACGGCCCGCAGCTCTGGGGCAACTGGAGGGCGCGCGCCACGCTCGAGGCGGATTTCTTCGGCGGCTTCACGGGCGTGGGCGCCTTCAGCGACGAGCAGCCCAACCCGCGCCTCCGTCTCGCCTATGCGGACCTGACCAACGGGCGGACCACGGTCCGGATCGGGCAGGCCTGGTCGCCCACGTTCGGCTACGTCCCCGAGTCGCTCACGCACATCGGCTTCCCGCTGGGCTGGGGGTCGGGCGGGCTGATCGGATGGCGCTTCCCGGGGATCTTCCTCTACCACGACCTGACCCCGGGCGACGGGTGGAACGCCGAACTCCAGGTCGCGGCATTCCGCGGCTCATGGAGCGACGAGCTCTTCCCGGACGACGTCAGCGCGGGCGAGGCCACGCTCTGGCCGCAACTCGAGGCGCGCTTCGGGCTGGGCCGCTCCCCCGAGCGCGGCACGAGCTGGGAGGCGTTCATCGCCGCGCACATCGATCACAAGGACCTGAGCGGTCCAGGCAACGACACCGATTTCGAACTGGACGGCTGGGCGATCAACGGCGGGTTCAGGATCCGGCCGGGTCGGTTCACGCTCCTGGCGAACGGGTACGTGGGCGAGGCGATCGGGCAGCTGTTTGCGCAAATCCTCCAGTTCGGGGACTTCGAGGGGTGGGGCGTGCAGGGGCAGGTCGGCTACGACTTCGCGCGCAACTGGAGCGTGTGGGCGTTCTACGGGATCGACGACCCGGACGACGACGATGCGGGACTCCTGCGCCTCGACAACCAGATCGTGGCGGCAATGCTTCGCTACCGAGTGAAGCAGTATGCGGTGGGGCTGGAGTGGTTCCGGGCGATGACGGATCATCGGGTGGGATTGGACGGGGAGCGGGATGTGAACGGCAACCAGTTTGCATTGAGCGTCCGCTACGGTTTCTGAGGGGGCTCCCTGTGAACAGGGGGTGGGCATGCAGGACGTCTTCGTGACGCCGCCCGGCTGGAGCTGGGACATTGCGCTGTATTTCTTTCTCGGTGGCCTGGCGGGCGGCGCGTACTTCATCGCGAACCTGCTGCGGCTTGTCGGCGGCGGTGCGGGCGACCGTCGGCTGAGCCGGATCGGCCACTATCTGGCGTTCCCGCTCCTGATCGTGAGCACGATCCTGCTGATCAAGGACCTGGGCCGTCCCGAGCGGTTCTGGCACATGGTCTTCCAGTCGGAACGCTTCCCCGCGCTGATGTTCAAGTGGTGGTCGCCGATCTCGTTCGGGACGTGGATCCTGATCGGGTTCGGCGTCTTCTCGGTGCTCTCGTTCGTGTACGCTCTGGCGGAAGGCGGCGTGCTGAGGTCGCCCTTCGCCCGGCGGCTCACGCGTCCGCTGCACGAAAATGGCGGGTTGTCTACGGTCTTCCTGGTCCTCGGTGCGCTCTGGGGGCTGCTCCTGGCGAGTTACACGGGGATGCTGCTCATGGTGAACAACGCGC
>CAYPGK010000080.1:0-8591 GCA_964410055.1 uncultured Gemmatimonadaceae bacterium
CGGTCGCCCTCGTCCCAGAACTCCGTGCCCCCGCCCCCGTAGAGGTTGCGGGCGTGCCACCGGCCGACCTCGGCGCCGAACCGGACCGTGTTGCTCGAGAAGGCCCGCGCCAGGTCGATCCGGCCGAAGCTCTGCTCGAGCCGGCTCGCGAAGTTCAGCCCGTCGAAGTCGACCAGACCCAGGTCCTCGGTGTACCGGGAGGCACCGACCCGGGCCGTCGAGATCCACTCGCCCCAGGGCTGATCCCAGCGCAGGCCGAGCACGTCGTTCCCCCAGTTCCACTCGAGCCGAACGGGGGCATTAGCGTCGGCGTCGGTGCGCCGGGACTCGCGTTTCGACATGTCGAGCACGTCGTCGCCCGTGTAGGCGACCAGCCGGATCCGGCCGTCGCCGGGGAGACCCAACGTGAGCCCGCCCTGCAGATCGGTCAGGTGGTACGGAAGGCCGACGTCGTCCGGGAAGATCTTGTCGAAATACGACCGACGCGCCGAGACGAACCAGCCGCCCCGGAGCGACGCGGACGGGAGCCCGCCGTGCAGGCTGAGCCGCGTCGCGAGGAGCGAGACCCCGGCCGCGCCGCCGAGATCCGTGTCCGTGAAATCCTTCGTCTCCACGTTCAGGACCGACGAGACCCGGCCGCCATGCTCCGCGCCGAAGCCGCCGGCCAGGAGCTCGGCGGCGCCAAGGACGTCGGCGTTGAAGACGCTGAACAGACCGCCCAGATGGAACGGGTTGAAGACGGGGAACCCGTCGAGGAGGATCAGGTTCTGGTCGGCCGATCCGCCGCGGACGTTGAACGCGCTCGAGAAATCCGACGTCGAGACGACGCCGGGCAGGACCTCGACCGCGCGGAGCACGTCCGCCTCCGCGAGCCCGGGCAGCCGCTTCATCTCCGTCGACGTGACGAGCCTGGCCGTGAGCCCGGCATCGGACTCGAACCGCGCCCGCTCACGCCCGGCGCCCCGCGCGCCCTCGACGATCAGCGAATCGATCACGATGACCGCCGGCGACAGCGCCACGTCCAGCCGCCGGACCTCGCCCGGCGACAGCCGGACCTCCATCGTCAGCGAATGGAACCCGATCCGCTGGACCTGGAGCCGATAGACGCCGGGGGCGACGCCGGCAAGGCCGTAGCTCCCGTCGTCGGCGGTCACCGCCGAGCGGCGCGCCGCCACGCCCTCGACGGACGTCAGCTCGATCAGCGCGGCCGAAACCGCCGCACCCGACGACTCATCCGTGACGCGCCCATGGATCGTGGCCCCCTGCTGGCCCCGCGCCTCGGCGGGAAGGAAGAAGAGCACCAAAAAAAGAGAGCACCCGCCACCACGACGCCGCGCGGGGGCTCCGCCGTGATTTCCGTATCGACATCTCTATGTGATCGAGAATCCGTTATCTGCAATCCATTACCGGTCGGCAGAGGCCCGAGCCTCGCCGATATCGAAACGCCAGAATCCCGTGGATCCCGGACATCAGCGCCGTTTCGGCCGCGCGAAGATACGACTCCCGGCCGTGCGCCCACAACGGCCGGGGCACGACGGGAGACGCCGCGGGTCACCTCTTCGGTATCGTCCCGGGGCGCTACGCCCCGATCTGGCCGGGCTACGTCGTCGCCTCCGCCCCCAACCGCCGCTTCACCGCCTCCACGCGGTACCCGCCGTGGTAGACCGTGAAGAACGCGAGCTCCCGCGCCGTGATCTTCCCGAGCAGCGGGTGCGGAAAGTAGTCATCGCGCAGCGCCTCGTAGCTCCGCGAAGGCCGGCGCGCCCGGCCGAAACGCAGCCGGAGCAGCCTGGGCGGGACCGAGAACCCACGCGCCACCGCGCTCACGGCGATGTTCAGGTGCGAGAGGTGCTCGGCCGGCGACCACGCCTCCCCGATCCGCGCCGCGAACACTTCGGGCGAAGGCGAGCCGAAGAACTCCGCGACGTCGCGCTCCACCTCCATGAGCGCGGTGCGAAGGGTGGGGAGCGTCGTCGAGATCGTGGGGATCGGGTCTGCCGTTTGGTGCGTGGCCATGGGATCTCCTTCGTGGGCATGGAGTTGCCTGCGCGGTTCGTGCCCCCTGGGAACTCTTTCGTGGTCCGTTGGCTTAGGGTCACCTGAGCGGGCCGAGAGGAGCCCGCTGCTCCTGCGGGGACCCGGGGGCATGGCGTCTCAGGCGGTCGCCGGACGGGTGCGACGTCGCCGTCCGACCGCGCTGCTCGTGGCGCAGGTTTTGCGCGCCGCGGCGCGCCCGGTTCGCTCGCCGCACCGCGCCGCCACCCCGGGCGCCGCACGCGATCAACCCAAACATGAGGGAAGATCCCATGCGCACATACAGCGTTGGGTATTTCGTCGGAAGTCTCGCCAAGGAGTCGATCAACCGGAAGCTCGCGCGGGCGCTCGTCCGTCTCGCGCCGCCCGACCTGGAGTTGCGGGAGATCTCCTACGC
The DNA here is from genome assembly GCA_964410055.1 of uncultured Gemmatimonadaceae bacterium. Taxonomy (GTDB): domain Bacteria; phylum Gemmatimonadota; class Gemmatimonadetes; order Longimicrobiales; family RSA9; genus CALBZE01. The sequence continues at coordinate 2,432 of CAYPGK010000080.1, forward strand.
GGAGCTACCGCTCTACAGTTGGGACTACGACGCCGACTATCCGCCCGTCGCACGAGCGTTCAAGGAAGCGATCGCGTCGGTCGACGCGGTGCTCTTCGTCACGCCCGAGTACAACCGCTCGATCCCCGGCGCGCTGAAGAACGCGATCGACTGGGCGAGTCGGCCGTACGGGCAGAACGCCTTCACCCACAAACCCTCGGCGGTCATCGGAGCTTCGATCGGGCAGATCGGCACGGCGGTCGGCCAGCAGCATCTGCGCAGCATCCTGAGCTTCTGCAACTCGCCGCAGATGAACGCGCCGGAAGCCTACATCCACTTCACGCCCGGGCTGATCACCGACGACGGCGAAGTGACGGTGCAGTCGACCGAAGAGTTCCTGCGCACGTACATGGCGGAGCTGAGCGACTTCGTCCGCCGCGTCCTCACCGTGCTCCCGCGCAACGAGTAGCGCGCGCCATCCGGCCGTCGGCCGAGCGGAGGCTCCGCCTGGCAGGGCGGAGCCTCCGTATGCCGACTGTACCCCCACCGCCGAATCCGAAAGCGAAAGCGGACCAGGCTCCATTTCCCAGTATCGACCCATTCAGCCATGGTGGGCCGCCTCGAAGGGGGTTAGGTTCGGGAGCGGTGCGATAGCCCTGTCGCACAACGCCTGCGTTGACGCGCCTCACCACCCCCGAACCCGCCGCGAGTCGCCCCCGTACATGGCCGAAAAGGGCCATCAGGATAGGAATACGTAGCAACTCCGGATTTCGGTGCCTGGTCCGGTGCTACCGGTGCTACCTCTCCCGCCTCACCACCCGCCCCGCGTGCCTCCGATTCGCCGAAATCGCATAGCTCTGCTGGTAGAGGTACTTCGCATCCGCCTCGCCGACGACGCCGACGTCGAAGCGATCGGCCATCGCCTCCAGGTCGGCGGCCTCTTCGGCCAGCTCGGCATCGGAGAGGGCGAGGTCACGGAGCTCGAGCGCAGCCTCGCGGAGGATACTGCTCGCGGCATCGTCGTCGCCGCGGCGCCGGGCCTCGTAGGCGGCTTCCCGGGCGCGCGCGACCTCCTGTAGCAGGAGCTCGCGCTGGACCTCGGGGTCGACGCGCGGGCCCGCGGCGAGGGACGCGCGGATCGGAAGGCGGATCTCCTGGCGCTCGATCGCGCCCTTCTGACCGATGACGTGCGCCGTGACCGTCAACTCCGCGATCTCGACGTCGCTATCGGCGTCGTCCGCGGGCACGAGGAACTCGACCAGGACGAGGCGCGGCTCGCGGGCGTAGAGGTCGCCGAGCTCGAGGCGCACGCCGTCGTCCAGCGGCTGGCTCTCGTAGCGGTGGTGCACGACGGCGAGCCGCGCGGCGCCGGCCGGGCGGACCTCGACGCTCAGGTTCTGCGCACTGAGGGAGAGGAGCCCGGCGATCTCCTCGGCGAAGACCGCCGGCGCCTGGTCGGGTCGCTCGATGTAGTACGTGGCCCCGCCGCCCGCATCGGCCATGCGACGCAGCAGGATCTCGTCGTAATCGGGGCCGAAGCCGATCGTCGTCGTCCGGATCCCCTGTTCGCGCGCCTGGGCGCAGAGGCCGACGAGCCGTTCGGGGTCCGTGATCCCGACGTTGGCGAGGCCGTCGGTCAGGAGGATGACGCGGCGGCTCGCGACGTCGCGCGTGTCGAGGGCGACGAAGTCGCGCCCCCGCAGCCACCCGCCGCTAAGGTTCGTCGACCCGCCGACGGTGATCGCGCGGATCCGCTCCACGAGGTCCCGCTGCGCCTCGCCCGTGGCCGGCTCGGCGACCGTGTGGACTTCGTTGTCGTATGCGACGACGCTCACCACGTCCTCCGGCGCCAGGCGACGCACGAGGAGCGCCGCCGCCTCCTTCGCCTGCTCGAGCGGCGCGCCGGACATCGAGCCGGACCGGTCCAGGACCAGCGCGATCCCGAGCGGCACGCGCCCCGCGTCCGCCGGCGGGTCGCCGTGGATCCGGAGCAGCGCACGGACGACGTACCCCGTGCCGTCGACAGACTTTTCGTGGTCCAGCAGGATCTCGGTTTTCATGTCGCCTCCTCGATGGGGTCCGGCGGTACCTGGAGGAGGAAATATGGAGGCACCCACTGACAGTGAGGCGGGGGACAAAGGGGTCGCCCCGCCGACAGCGCCCACCGTGCCTGTGCCCGGCGAGCGCCCCTGCCTGCCGAACGCGTGCCCGCTCTCCTATGGCCCTTTTATGCCATTGCCCGCACCTCCGCACTTCGACGATCATTGTCTATTCGGGTCGCGCCTCGCCCGGCCACCCCCGGCCGCCGGCGGGTGCGACGCGTCGGGGTGCAGGTCTTCTCCCATCGTCTGGAGGGTTCTCGTGAAACGCATAGGGTTGACGGTTCTGGCGGTCGCGTTCCTCATGTTGGGCGCGGGGTGCGGCGGCGACGATTCCACCGGCCCCGGTCCCGGCCTCGGCAACGGGGGCGGTAACGGGGATGGGAACGGAGGCGGCAATGGGGGCGGCAACACGCCCGCCTTCGTCGGGGAGCTGACGTACGCGTACACCGGTGCGCTCTCCGGCGAGTTCGAGGCCAAGGGCGGGTGGAGCCAGAGCGACGGCTGGGACGACGCATTTGCCGTCGCCACGCTGGACAAGGACAAGAACTTCATGGCCGTCACCGCCTTCGCGCCAACGAGCGCCACGACGGGGGACATGGTCGTGATCGTCATCGATGGCGCGACCGTGCCCGGGACCTACACCGTCGAGGAGGGCTGCGTCGATGACTGCGTGGCGATGCTCTTCTACTTCGGCGTCTCCACCGAGCACAAGGCGGTCCCGACCACGCGCGCCTTCATCGGCCTGGAAGGGCAGACCGTCGCGACCGAGGTCGGCAAGGACATCACCGGCACCTTTGCCGCGAATGCGTTCGAGGTTCTGGGCGAGCAGGGCGAGCTGACCATCTCAGACGGCACGTTCTCGGTGCCGGTGGTCGACGTGACCGTCCCGTCGCCCCAGGGCTTCCTGGCACCGGCGTACGCCAACGTCGCCCGGAGTGCGCGGATCGACGGGCTCGACGAGCTCTCTCCCCGCATGCGGGAGATCGTCCTCGATTTCCTGGACCGGATGGCGGGCGAGCAGGGCATGTAGCAACGTCGCGGCGGTTCGCTCCGCGTAGATAGCGAGGCCGCGGGGGTTCTTTCCAGATTCCCACGCCCCCGCCCGGCGCCGCCAGCCGGGCGGGGGCGTTTCGTGTGCCCCATTAAGCGGACCCGGCTCCGTTTTCTACAGTTGACCCATCGTGCCATGGTCGGTGCACGAGGAGCATCATAGATTATGACCGGCTCGAAACCCACGTGTCACGCCGACTTCCTCGATCCGACAACCCCACCCCGGAACCACCCCCGATCATGGCTGCCTGGAACAGCCAGCATGGGATTATGTAGCAACTTTGAACTTTGGTGCCTGGTCCGCGGGACTGGATTTTGTATCCGAAACCAACTAACGTCCCATCAACACCTTTCCCTCTCACCGGAGTACCTGCAGTGGGTGTCGATGCCCGGGCACGGACGTATTCCCGTGCGCCCGAAGCCGATACACGGACGGCGCAGCCCGACGCCGGCGCTCGATCGAGCGTCTACGTCCAGCGCTTCGCCGTCGAATTCCAGTACGCCGTCCACTTCACGCGCGATCTCTTCGACCCATCGAACGCGACCCTCGTCACCGCTCTGTCGGAGCGGGAGCCCACGCGCCTGCATCGCGTCTTCGCGGTGGTCGAGTCGCAGGTCCTGGCCGCCTGGCCGGGGCTCCTGGACCGGATCCGCACCTACTTCGCCGCGCACGGCGAAAGGATCACGCTCGTCGCCGAGCCGGTCGTGGTGACGGGGGGCGAGGCGTCGAAGAACGATGAGGGGCTGATCGCCGACCTCCAGCGGCGCATGCACGACGTGGGGCTGGACCGCCAGTCCTTCGTCGTGTGCGTCGGCGGCGGCGCGCTCCAGGATGCGGTCGGCTACGCGGCCGCGACCACGCACCGCGGCGTTCGCATGGTGCGCGTCCCGACCACCGTCCTGGCGCAGAACGATTCCGGCGTCGGTGTGAAGAACGCGATCAATGCGTTCGGCAAGAAGAACTTCCTCGGCACCTTCGCGCCGCCCTTCGCGGTGCTGAACGACTTCCGCTTCCTCGAGACGCTGGACCGCCGCGACAAGGTCGCGGGGATGTCGGAGGCGGTGAAGGTCGCGCTGATCCGTGACGAGGCGTTCTTCGAGTGGCTCGTCGAGCACCGGGATGCGCTCGCCGAGTGCGACGCGGCCGCGCTCGAGGTGCTGGTCCGACGCTGCGCCGAGCTGCACATGCGTCACATCGCCACCTCGGGCGACGCCTTCGAATTCGGCAGCGCGCGCCCGCTCGACTTCGGCCATTGGGCGGCGCACAAGCTCGAGAGCATGACGGATTACCGGCTGCGCCACGGCGAGGCGGTCGCGATCGGGATCGGGCTGGACACGCTGTATTCCGCGCTCGCCGGGTTCATGTCGATGGACGACGCCGTCGCCGTCCTCGACCTGCTGGCCGGGCTCGGGCTCCCGCTCTGGGACGACGCGCTCGACGCCCGCGGCGACGACGGCCGTCGCCTCGTCCTGGCCGGGCTCGACGAGTTCCGCGAGCACCTCGGCGGCGAGCTGACCGTCACGCTGCTGCGCGGGATCGGCCGCGGCTTCGAGGTGAACGAGATGGACGAGGCGTGGATCGAGGACGCGCTCGCCCGGTTGCGGGAAGCGAGTCGTCAGCGGGCCGCGCATCCCGATTCGCACGCGCCCGCCACGTGCCTGAGCGAACCTGGTCGACACGAGGCAGACCTCCCATGAGACTCGACGCCCCCGGCCGGCCGCACCTGACGTACTGCACGAACATCCACGCGGGCGAGACGTGGGCCGAGGTGCGACGCAACCTCGAGGCGTATGTCGTCCCGACCGCTCGCCGCGTCGCCGGCGGCCGTCCCTTCGGCGTCGGGCTGCGCCTCTCCGGCGTCGCCGCCGAGGAGCTCTCCCGCAAAGGCGAGCTCGACCGGCTCCGCGACTTCCTCGCGACCCACGACCTCTACGTCTTCACCATCAACGGCTTCCCCTACGGCCCATTCCACGGCACGCCGGTCAAGGAGAACGTCTACCTCCCCGACTGGCTGGACCCCGAGCGAGTCGCCTACACGAACCGGCTCGCGGATCTCCTGGCCGCGCTCCTGCCGGAGGGGGTCGACGGCACGATCAGCACCGTCCCCGGCGGCTTCGCGCCCCGGGTCGAAGGCGACGACGGCGCCGCCCGCATCGCCGCCGCGATCGCGACCCACGCGGCGCACCTCCACGCCCTGCGCGAGCGGACCGGCAAGCACATCGCGCTCGCGATCGAGCCCGAGCCGTGGTGCCACCTGGAGACGACCGCCGAGGCCGTCGACTTCTTCGAGCGCCACCTCTTCGGCCCGCCCGGCGTCGACGCCCTCGCCCGCCAGGCCGGCCTCGCCCGCGGCGACGCCGAGCGCGTCCTCCGGGAGCACGTCGGGATCTGCCTCGACACGTGCCACATGGCCGTCGAGTTCGAGGATCCGGCCGAGGCGCTCCGCGCGCTGGAGGCCGCCGGGATCCGCATCGCGAAGGTCCAGATCAGCGCCGGCCTCCGCATCGACCTCGGCGACGACCACGCCGAGAAACTCGCACGCCTCCGCGCCTTCGCCGACGACGTCTACCTGCACCAGGTCGTCGAGCGCACGGGCGATGGGCCGCTGGTCCGGTACCTCGACCTGCCGGAAGCGTTGCGGGCGGCGGAGGGGTGGAGCGGAGGGTCGGTTCGCGAGTGGCGCGTGCACTTCCACGTCCCGCTCTTCCGCGAGCGCTACGGCCCGTTCGAAGGCACGCAGCCCTTCATCCGCGAGCTCCTCACCCTGCTCCGCGACCGCCCGCACTGCGACCACTTCGAGGTCGAGACGTACACCTGGGACGTGCTCCCCGACGAGTTCAAGGGCGACGACATCGTGACCGCCGTCGCGCGTGAGGTGGAGTGGGCGGCGGGGGTGCTGAGAGGGGAGCCGACTGCGGCGGTCGCCGCGCACGCGAAATGAAAGGGCGGAGGCGGATGCCATCGGACACCGCGCCGGATCGCCGGCGCGCGCACGGCCCGAGCGCCGCGGACACTCCAGCCGCCGCGG
>CAYPGK010000080.1:8691-12580 GCA_964410055.1 uncultured Gemmatimonadaceae bacterium
ACTCCCCGACCGCCGCGGGTGGCCTGGCCGCACGCCTGCGCCCCTACCTCCAGCTCGCCCGCGTCTCCAACCTGCCGACCGTGTGGACGAATGTCCTCGCGGGGATCGCGCTCGCGGGCGCGGCGCTGCGGGAGTCCATTGGGTCCGCCGGGACTGCAGGCACCAGCGCTCCACCAGCGTCGCTCGGGATCGTCGGCATCGCCATTCCCCCGGCCTCCCTCGCCCTCCTCCTCGTGGCGATGTCGCTCTTCTACACGGGCGGCATGTTCCTCAACGACGCCTTCGACCGCGAGATCGATGCGAAGGAACGGCCGGAGCGGCCGATCCCATCGGGGGCCGTGCCGGCACAGTTCGTCTACGGGATCGGGTACGGGATGCTCGCGCTGGGGTGGGCGTTGGTGTGTGCGCACACCCTGGCGACCGGCGCGGGGATGGGGGCGCCGATCGCCGGCGCGGCGCTCGAGGGCGCGATCGTCGCCTACAACATGTGGCACAAGGGGAACCCTTGGAGCCCGGTCCTCATGGGGCTCTGCCGGGCGCTCGTCTATGCGACGGTCGCGCTCGCGGTCACCGATGCGCTCGCGCCCGCGGTCGTCGCGGGCGCGGGGGTCGTCTGGGCGTACGTGATCGGGCTGACCTACATGGCGAAGCAGGAGACGCTGGGGCGGATCGCGCACCTCTGGCCGCTCCTCTTCCTCGCGGCGCCGTTCGTCTACGGCGCTCCGGTTCTCGCGGCCGGCGGCGCCGGCGCGGTCCTCTACTTCGCGCTCCTTGCCTGGGTGGTGGGCGCGCTCACCCTGTTGCGGGGGCCGGCGCCCGCGGTCGGCACGGCGGTCGCGCGGCTGATTGCCGGGATCGCGCTCGTCGACGCGCTCGCCATCGCCCGCGCCGGCGACGCGAACCTCGCCCTCACCGCCGCGCTCGGGCTACCGCTCACCCTCTTCCTACAGCGCTACGTCCGCGGCACCTGAGGCGGCTACGTCCGCAGGACCCGAGCGGGCTCGAAGACGTGCTCCAGGATGAGCCGCTTGACGTCCGTTGCGGCGACCTCGTCCGGAATCAGGTCGGGCTCGCTGGAGATGAAGACCGGGCCGTCGGCCGGGTCGTCCGTGAGGCGGCCGTGCGAGCCGCGCACCAGCGACGGGTCGAGCGGGATGATGTCCAGCAGGTAGCGGAAGCCGAGCGCCTTCTTCAGCAGCTTCCCGGCCACCTTCAGCTTCGGGAACGGGAGCTTCGGGTCGACGAAGAGCTCGACCGGGTCGTAGCCGGGCTTGCGGTGGATGTCGACGGTGCGCGCGAAGTCGGGCGCGCGGTCGTCATCGAGCCAGTGGTAGTACGCGAACCACCGGTCCGCCCGCGAGACGGCGACGAGCTCGCCCGAGCGCGGATGGTCGAGCCCCGCCGCGCGCTTCCCTTCCTCGTCCAGCACGACCTCGATCCCGTCGACGCCCTCGAGGAGAGTCTTCACCTCCGCGATCCGCTCCGGCCGTTTCACGTAGACGTGGGCGACCTGGTGGTCGGCGACGGCGAACGCCTCTGACGCGCCGGCGTCCAGCTGCTCCCGCCCGAGCTCCTCCTTCACCCGCAGCAGCCCGGCCTCCCGCAGGACCCGGTTGATGAAGATCGCGCCGTGGACCTCAGTGATCCCGTACTCCGAGACGACGACGACGCGTGTGCCGTCGCGCTGCACGTGCTCGATCAGGTCGCCGCAGACGGCGTCGATCTCGGCCAGGTCCTTCGCGATCGCGGGGTCGTTCGGGCCCAGCTTCTGGAGCCCGTAGTCCAGGTGCGGCAGGTAGACCAGCGTGAGCGTGGGCCTGTGCTTGTCGTAGATGTACTTCGCGCTGTCCGCGATCCACCGGCTCGAGACGATGCTCGAGTTCGGGCCCCAGAAGTTGAAGAGCGGGAAGCGACCGAGCTTCTCCGTAAGCTCGAAGCGCAGCTCCGGCGGCTCGGCGTAGATGTCCGGGATCTTCCGCCCGTCCGCCGGATACATCGGCCGCGGCGTGACCGACCAGTCCGCCGTGCTGTACATGTTGTACCAGAAGAACAGCTTGGCGGTCGTGAAGTCGGGATCGATGCGACGCCCGGCGTCCCACACCTTCTCGCCCTGGACCAGGTGGTTCGACTGCAGCCAGAACCGGATCTCTGCCGTGTCCCGGTGATACCACCCGTTCGCGACCGCGCCGTGCTCCCCGGGCAGCGCGCCCGTCGTGAACGTCGCGTGCACCGTGCTCGTCACCGCGGGGAGCACCGTCTGCAGCGGGCGCATCCCTCCCTCGCGGGCCAGCTTCGAGAGGTTCGGCGTCGCCGCGCCCAGCAGCTTCGGCGTCAGCCCGACGACGTTCAGGACCAGCGTTCGTTTCATCTCACCCGTCCGTCCGCCCCAACCGGAACTTCGGCGACTGCCCCAGGAACGACGCCGGGTTCTCGTAGACGATCCGCCGGATCAGCGCGTCATCGTGGCCGCGCCGGCGCATCGCCATGATGAAGTGCGGGACCGCGACCGGCACGCTCGGGCCCCAGTCGCACGCGCCCGCAACGCAGATCCGCTCCGGGCCGAACTGCTCGATCATGTCGACCGCACGCTCCGGCGAGACCTTCGTCTGCGGGTACAGCGTGAGCCCCGTCCAGAAGCCGTTGTCGAGGATCATCTCGATCGTGTGCTCTTCCGCGTGGTCGACCATGACCCGACTCGGGTCGATCCGGCCGTCCGCAGCCAGCGTCTCCACGATCACCTTCGTCCCCTTCCACTTGTCCTCGAGGTGAGGCGTGTGGATGTGGATCATCTGGTCGTGCTCGAGCGCCAGCTCGACGTGGTCCCTGAACGTGGCCAGCTCGTTGCGCGTCACGCGGTTCAGCCCGATCTCGCCGATCCCCAGCACGTTCGGCCGGTCCAGGTACCGCGGGATGACCTCCAGCACCTGCTTCGCCAGCGCGCGGTCCTCCGCCTCCTTCGGGTTCAGGCACAGCCAGGTGTAGTGCTGGATCCCGTACTGCCGCGCGCGGTTCGGCTCGAACTCCGTGAGCTGGCGGAAGTAGTCCTCGAAGCCGTGCACCGAGGAGCGGTCCCAACCCGGCCAGAACGCCGGCTCCGTCAGCGCGCGGCACCCGCTGAGCGCCATCTGCACGTAGTCGTCCGTCGTGCGGCTGACCATGTGCGCGTGGATGTCGATGTAATCCATGGCTACGCTTCCTTCTCCGGATCGTAGGCGCCGCTCGCGTTCTGCGTGTCCCGGATGTCCAGCGGCTCCGCCCGCGGGTCCGACAGGATCATCTGGATCCGCGGCATGCGGGGGTGACTGCCCGAGGCGAGGACTTCGAGGCACTCGCGGAACGCGCGTACCCGGTAGTCGTCCTCCGCCTCGCCGTCGCCCACCCGGTCCAGACGGTCCAGGAACGCCGCGATCTCCAGGATCCGCGTCCGGTTCTCGATGAAATATTCGTCGACGAGCTGCTTGCCCGTCTTCGGCGATGGCACCGTCGCTCGTGTCATGTTCGCTCCCTCTGCTCGGCGAGATGGGATCCGACCCGTGTTGCGCCGACGTGGTCCGGCCCCGGTTGCACGTACACGACGCACCGAACGCGGGATCCATCCGCCCCGACCCCGTCGCCGCGGCCGAACGCCTTCGGCTGCCGCGGACGTTGGATAATATCTACAATCTAAGGGGCGAGGCGGCGTAGGCAATGAAATGGACGCAACTTCGAGTATCGCGGCGCCGGTGGGCCCGCCCTGGCCCGACACCTGCGGCACGCCCTCGGTTTTTCAATGTCGGCGACGCCCGGTACCTTGGCGGCTCGCCGTGGATCGTCCCCGGAGTCACCCGAAGGAGCGAAGTGGATCCATTCCGCGTCTTTCGACCCGGCACGAATCGCCGCCCGCGCGTGG
>CAYPGK010000081.1:0-12575 GCA_964410055.1 uncultured Gemmatimonadaceae bacterium
TCGGGAACACCACCACGCTCTCGTTCCCGTCCTTCCCGACCGCCGCCACGCCGAAGTAGTAATTGTCGATGATGAGCCCCTCGGTCGTGTATTCCGAGACGTCGCCCACCCACCGCGAGTGCGTCCACTGCGGCTCCGTGGTCAGGCGCCAGTACACCTTGTAGCCGGCGACCTCGGGCGAATCGACCTTCTTCCACCGGATTGTGGCCGCCGGCCGGACCGCGCCGGTGATCCGCACCGAATCCGGCGGCGGCGGCGCCCACGCCAGCGACGCCATCGTGATCATGTTCACGCCGGTCAGCTTCGCCGCGTAGTCGAAGTCGACGCCCTCGATCACGTCGCCGTATTGGATCTCGACCGGCCGCTCCGTGCCGTCGGACGCCTTGACCATGATCGTCTCGGTCCGCAGGTCCTGGTGCTGCCGCGTGTAGTTCTCGTGCGCCTCCATGATGCGCACGCCCGGGAAGCCGAGGTCGTTGAACGGACGGTGGTGCCCGCCGCGGCCGTAGCGGTCCAGGCGGTAGACCATCATCGGCTTGAGCGTCGGCATGTACTGCTCCGTCAGCCGTGCGACGTAGCGCGCGAGCTGCCGCGACGGGCCGTCCACCTCACCGCCCGTGAAGCGCCGCGCGCGCCGCTGCTGCTCCGTCTCGGTCACCGGCGTCGGCTCGCTGAAGATGCGGAATTCGGTGTTGTCGATGATCCCGTCCACACCCTCGATGTTGCCGATCATGTCGTTGTTGAGCACGGCCTCGATGATCCACCCCTCGTCGCGGGCGACCTGGGCCATGTGCTGCCCGCCGTAGAGCCCCTGCTCCTCGCCCGACAGCGCCGCGTAGACGATCGTCTTCCCGAACTCGTACTTCGAGAGCACGCGCGCCGCCTCGAGCACGCCCGCCACGCCGCTCGCGTTGTCGTTCGCTCCCGGGCTGTCGCTCGTCGCGTCCAGCACGTCCGAGACGCGCGAGTCGATGTCGCCGCTCATGATGACGTAGCGGTTCGGGTGCGTCGTCCCCCGCTGGATCGCGAGCACGTTGACGACCCACGTGTCCTCCGGGATCCGGCTCCCCTCGCCGCCCTTCACCAGGTTCCGCTGGTAGACGACCTCGAGACAGCCGCCGCACTCCGCGGAGATCCGGTCGAACTCCGCCTTGATCCAGCGCCGCGCCGCACCGATCCCGCGCGTCTCGGACAACGTGTCCGACAACGTGTGCCGCGTGCCGAAGCTGACCAGCTTGCGGATGTCCTGCTCGATCCGCTCCGCCTGCGCGGCGCCCGCAATGTCGTACAGGCGCGGATCCACGCTCGGCGGCGCCCCCGCCTCCTGGGCGTGCGCCGCGCCGCCCACCAGGAACAGCGCGAGGATCACGGTCGAGATGCGTTTCGGCGACATCGTATTCCTCCGTCGATGGCCTCTGTGGAAATAGCCGGTGAACCCTACCGCTCCCCGCCCGCCTCGACCCCGCCCGCGGCGACCACGTCCGCCGCGCCCCGCCCCAGCACGTGCGCATCCAGCCACGCGATCCACCGCGCCCACATGTCGAGGAGCGTCTCCTCTGCCCGCTGGCCGTGCGCCTCGTACGGATACCAGTAGAGCGCCGCCGGCTTGCCCAGCACGTTCAGCGCGTGGAACGCACGCCACGAGTTGTCCGGGAACGTGCCCACGTTCTGGTCCTCCATCCCGTGATACATCAGCAGCGCGCCGCTGATCTCGTTCAGCCAGAAGATCGGCGACATGCGGATGTACGTCTCGCGCGCCTCCCACAGCAGCCGCGGCTCGCGCTGGAAACCCGACGGCGTGAACGTCCGGTTCGTGTTCGGCGCGCCCGCGATCCCCGCCTTGAAGAACGGCGTGTGGATCATCGCGTTGATCGTCCCGAACCCGCCGTAGCTGTGCCCGCCCACCGCCAGCCGCGAGCGGTCGATGTAGCCCAGCCGGTCCAGCTCGTCGATCGCCGCGGCGAACGAGTTGCGCAGGTGCAGCACGTACAGGTCGTTCCACCGCTCCCGCGGCCCGATGATCGGGATGTCCGGCTCGACCACCGCCCAGCCGCGCCGGACCAGCATCTCCATCGAGCGCGGGCCGGGCGTCGGGAAGCGGTTCTTGTTGTAGCGCCGGTTCGACTCGTCGTACTCCTTCTCGGACGAGTACTCCCGTGGGTAGTGCCAGAACATCGCCGGCAGCGGCTGGCCTTCAGTGAAGTGCTCCGGCAGCGTGACCCGCACCCAGAACTTCACCCCATCCGCCCGCGTGACCTCGACCACCTCGCGGCGCGCCCGCGTCAGATCCGGCGTGTAGTCGCGGTTCTCGGTGAGGCGCTGCTCCGCACCCGTCGCCAGGTCGCGCGCAAAGTAGTTCGCCACCTCCGTCGGAGATTCGCGCGAGAGGACGATCCGGCGCGCCTCGTCGTCCAGCACCGCCGCCACGCTCTCGTATCGGTCCGCCGCGCTCTCGAAGATCCGCGTCTTCTCACCCGTCTCGAGCGCGACCCGGTCGAGAAACGGCTGTGGCGCGTTCTCGAGCGGGTCCCGGTGATGGCGGATCCCCGACAGGTAGACCGAGCCGCCGTCCGACGTCATCCGCACCACCGGCACTCCGAGCCGCCCCGGTTTCATCAGCAGCGTGCCCGGATTGCCGTAGAAGTCGTCCGTCTTCCACTCGTAGACCGTGCGGCGCACGTCGGGCGCATCCGGCGAGACGGCGTACACCGTTTCCGTCTGCCGCTCCCGCTCCGTGATGAAGAGCAGCGACGCATCGTCCGAGTACCGCACGTCCCGGATCTGCCCCTCGGTCTCGAAGACGACGCGCACGCTCGCGCTGTCGAACGGAGGCAGCCACTGCATCACCCGGTCGGTTCGCTTCGGCTGCTCTTCCGCACTGGCCGCCGAGTCCCGCGCCGCCGGCCGCGGCGCGCGCTGGAGGAAGCCGAGCCCTTGCCCGTCCGGACGCCAGGCGACGGCGCGCCGCTCGTTCGCCGACTCGTCGCTCCCGCCGGCGCTGCTTCCGTCACGCACGGGCTGGCTCGAGACCTCCGCCAGCACCTTGCCGTCCAGGTCCCAGATCTCCTCGACCCGCGCGAACTGCGAGACCGGCACGATGTCCGAGTACGGCTTGCGGATCGTGCGCACGCGCACGTACGCCCCGTCCGGCGACGGATCGACCCGGTCGATCATCGCCGGCGCGCCGATCTCGCGCACCCTGCCGTTCGACACCTCGATCCGCGCGAGCTGGCCTACGGTGTAGTGCTCGAGCAGCGCGAACTCGTACGGCGTCTCGAGCAGGCTCGGGTACGTCCGCAGCCGGTTCTCCTTGTCCGTCGCCACCCAGATCTGCGGCGTCGTCGCGACCGCCGGCTCTGCCGGCTCCCGGCCCCGGTTCCGCGGGACCAGCACCGTGAAGATGAAGCGCCCGTCGCCCGACCAGGCGACGTTCGTGACCAGCGTGGCCAGCACCGGCGTGCGCGTCAGCCGGCGAGTCCTGCCGTTCTGCGCGTCCGCCACGTAGACGTGCGTCGCATCCTCGAAGTGCGCCAGGAACGCGAGCGACCGCCCGTCCGGCGACCACTGCGCCCCGCTCACCTTCGCGCCGTCCGGCACGCGCACCTCGATCGCCCGGCCATCCGTCGCCGACACCAGACGCAGCCCGTCGACGGCGTTCAGCGTCAGCATCCGCGCCCGGCTCGCCGCCACGTCCACCTCGAGACCGCCCAGGTTGCGGTGCCGCTTCGCGAACCACGCGAGCGGCGGCATGCGACTCTCGCGCACCTGAACCACGAAGGAACGGCCGTCGGGCGAGACGTCGTTCAGTGCGACGTTCCGGTGCCACGGGGCCAGGAGCGCCTCGCGGATCTCCTCCGGCGGCGCGATGTAGCCCTCGCGGCCGAACAGATCGGAATCCTGCGCCGCGACCGGGGCCGGGATTCCGGCCAGCACGACGAGCGCCGCCGGAGCCAGCCAGCGTCTGAGGAGGGAGCCGTTCCTCATCTCTCACTCTCCTTCACGGTGGGTCTGGGGTGGAAACCGTGGTGAGGAAAGCCGTAGCATACGGGAACGCCGCGCAGATACGCAAGCGCGCGCCCGCACGTGCGTACCGCGCGACCGTCCCGCCGGGTCGCGCGAGCGCGCTCACCCACGCTGGCGACGACGCCGCCTCGACGCCGCCCCCCCTTGCGCGCCGCCGCGCTATGGCGTACTTCCCGTAACATGTGTGGTCGCTATACGATGGCTAGCCCCGAAGAGTGGATCCGTCAGGAGTTCGACCTCTTCGACCTCCCCGACGATTACCGCCCCCGCTACAACATCGCCCCCACCCAGAACGTCCTCGCCATCGTCCGCGCCGGCGGTGGGCTGCGCGCCGGCTGGCTCCGCTGGGGGCTCATCCCCTTCTGGGCCAAAGACCCCGCCATCGGGAACCGGATGATCAACGCGCGGGCGGAGACGGTCGCCTCCAAGCCCGCGTTCCGAGAAGCCTTCCGCCGCCGGCGCTGCCTGATCGTCGCCGACGGCTTCTACGAATGGCAGCACGTCGGCTCGGCCAAGGTCCCCATGTGGATCCACCGCGCCTCGCACCGGCCCTTCACCTTCGCCGGCCTCTGGGAACGCTGGCAGCCGCCGGAGGGCGAGCCGATCGTCTCCTGCACCATCATCACGACCGAGGCGAACGATGCGCTCCGGCACATCCACGAGCGCATGCCGGTCATCCTGCCGCCCGAGGCGCGTGCGACGTGGCTCGATCCGGACGCCGATCCCGAAACCCTCGCCTCGCTCCTTCGCCCCTATTCCGGCGACGACCTCCGGGCCCACGCCGTGTCCACCCTCGTCAACTCGCCGAGGAACGACGTTCCGGAGTGCATCGAGCCGGTGTGAAACGGGGAGCCCGGTCCGTCCGCGGCGCGCCGGCGGCGCCACAACCCTGCGTGCTCAACCCACCTTTCGTTCCCGGATGCAACCCTTTCCGCGATCGCCGTGTCCCATGACCAGACACATGGGACCGGCACCGGAGCCGTCACGAGAGGCAGGGTGGACGAAAGTTTCCTGATCCGCCGCATCCTCCGCGGGGATGCGGCCGCCGAGCGCGAGTTCTACGACATGCACGTCGATCGTGTCTACCGCCTGTGCTACCGCATGGCCGGGGACGACGAGCTCGCCCGGGAATTCACCCAGGAGGCGTTCATCCGCGCCTTCGACCGGCTCGGCGCGTTCCGCGGTGAGTCCGCCGTCTCGACCTGGCTCCACGCGATCGCCGTATCGGTAGCGCTGAACGGATTGCGACGCGAAAAGCGGCACCGCGAGCGCGAGGCCGACCTCGACGACGCGCGGCACCTGGGATCGCCCCCGAACGACTCCGTCGAGCCGGACCTGAGATCGAGGCTGAGACAAGCGATCGACGCGCTGCCGGAGATGTACCGCATCGTCTTCCTGATGCACGACGCCGAGGGCTACACCCACGAGGAGATCGGCGCGACGCTCGACGTCCCGGTCGGGACGTCCAAGGCTCGCCTCTCCCGTGCCCGAGCCCGGCTGCGCGAGGCCCTGTCGGATTTCGCCGAGGAGTTCGCCCGATGAACGAAGAGCGCATCGATGCCCTGATCCGCGAGGCCGCGGACGAGTACAACGCCCCGCCCGTGCCGCCCCGGGAGGCGATGTGGGCCGCGATCCGGGAGGAACGACGGCGCCGGGACGCAGCACGCCGCAACCATGGCGTTCGCCCCTGGCATTGGGGGATCGGCATGGCCGCCATGCTCGCCATCGGGATCGGCCTCGGCCGGATCACGCTCCGGCAGCCGTACACGGGCCAAGTCGAGACCCTGGCCACTGCGGACGGGCCGGCCACGACGCAGCCGGCGCTCCCCTATCGCCTCGCGGCGACGCAGCACCTCAGCAGGACGGAGGCCTTCCTGACCTCCTACCAGAGCGGGATTCGCGGGGAAGCCTCGGCCCGAGAGCTCTCGGCGTGGGCCGCCGAGCTGTTGACCGGCACGCGGCTCCTCCTCGATTCACCCGCCGCGGAGGACCCGCGGCTCGCGCAACTCCTGCTCGATCTCGAGCTGGTCCTCGCCCAGATCGCACGCCTCTCCGCGACCGGAGACCCCGACGGCGAGGCCGAGATGATCGAAGAGGCCCTGACGGGGCGAGACACACTCTCCCGGCTCCGTGCGGTCGTGCCGGCCGGCCCGCCGGTGTCCGGGACCTGATCCGAATTCTGGAGACGCACCATGAAGACCCTACTCTTCGCATTCACGTTCGGCGCCGCGTTCGCGGCCGCCCCGCTGGCGGGCCAGACCCCGCCGAAGCCCCGGAACGGCGGCGATGTCGCCGTCGCCGCCGCCGCCACCGCCCCGGTCGCTCACGCGTCGATCGCTCCCCGGGTAAGCGCCCCTGCGCCGGCGGCCGGGCTCCGGACCTCGCAGCTTCGAGAGAGCGAGCGCCAGGTACCGGAGGCATGGGCGCCGCAGGACCCCGCGGACTCGCTCTACCGCGCCGCCCGAGAGGCGCTGAACCGCAACGACTACGACCGCGCGGCCGGTCTCTTTTCCGAGATCGTCCGTCGCTTCCCGCAGTCGCAGTACACGCCGGACGCGTACTACTGGCAGGCCTTCGCCCTCTACCGTAAGGGCGGCGCCGAGGACCTCCGCATGGCCCTCGAGATCCTCGAGCGCCAGAAGACACGGCACCCTCAGGCGACGACGATCGCCGAGAACGAAGCACTCGCCACCCGTATCCGCGGGCAGCTCGCCCGCCTGGGCGACGCGAACGCCGCCGAATCGCTGACCAAAGCCGCCACGGAACCGGCGTCGGCGTGCAATGCAGAGGAGGATGCCATCCGCACCGCCGCGCTCAATGCGCTGCTCCAGATGGATGCGGAACGCGCCGTCCCGATCCTCGAACAGGTGCTCGCCCGCCGCGACGAGTGCTCCGCACCGTTGCGTCGCAGGGCCGTGTTCCTGATCTCGCAGAAGGTCACGCCCCGGACCGAGGACCTCCTGCTCAGCCTCGCCCAGCACGACCACGACCGCGAGGTCCGCAAGCAGGCCGTGTTCTGGCTTTCAGAGGTCCGGTCGGAGAAGGCGGTCGACGCCCTCGCCCACATCCTCCGCACCAGTACCGAGCCCGACATCCAGGAGAAGGCGATCTTCGCTCTCTCCCAGCACCGGAGCGAGCGCGCCTCCGCTCTCCTGCGGCAGTACGCCGGGCGAGAAGAAACGCCGAGGCGACTTCGCGAGCAGGCGATCTTCTGGATCGGCCAGTCCAGGTCGGCGGAGAACGCCCGCTTCCTGCGCGACCTCTACGCTCGCATCACGGACGCGGGGCTCAAGGAGAAGATCCTCTTCTCGATCTCCCAGATGCGCGGTCACGGCAACGACCGGTGGCTGCTCGAAGTCGCGCTCGACACGTCCGCCACCATCAAGGTCCGCAAGACCGCCCTCTTCTGGGCCGGAGAAGCCGGCGTGCCGTTCGAGGAGCTCGCCTCCCTCTACGATCGCATGACCGAACGGGAGCTCAAGGAACAGCTCATCTTCGTGTACTCCCAGCGACGCGATAGCGCCGCGCTCGACAAGCTGATCCAGATCGCACGCAACGACCCGGACCAGGAGCTGCGCAGGAAGGCGATCTTCTGGATCGGGCAGTCCAAGGACCCGCGCGCCTCGGCGTTCCTGCTGGAGGTGATCACCAATGAATGAGCGACGGCTCCTCGAGATCTCCGGGAACCGCGACCGGCCGCACGAGGTGCGCAAGACCGCCGTGTTCTGGCTCGGCCGATCCGACGACCCGCGGGTGATCGGCTTCTTCGAGGAGGTCTTGCTCGGGAAGAACTGAAACGATACGCCCCCGATTCCAGAGGGATCGGGGGCGTTTTTCTGAGCACGGGCCTCAGGTGAAGATCCGGCCCGGCGTGCGGCCCGCTTGCTTCGCCCGCTCGGCCGCAGCGACCTGCCGCTGCGTGGGCTCGAGCGCCGTCATGAATGCAAAACCCAGGAACGTCACCACGATTGCAGTCATCATCGTTCCGATCTCCACTCAAGGTCCGTTGGATCTATTCCCAAAACCTCGTCCTCCCCACCGCACGGCGCACCATACGGACCGGAGCCCGATCCGGTTTCAAGCCGATCGAACGCCGGCTCCCAAATCAATGCAAACCGTTGTCGACCCGACGGATAGCCTCACACCCATTCCGACTCGATCCAACGTCCCCACCGCGTTGGTTCCGGACGAACGCCCCCTACTCGTACTCCACTTCACCCACGTCCGGCTCGTTCGCGAATGCGATCAGCGCGTCCTCGGCCGAGTCGTACGTCTCGAGGAAATGACGCAGGCGACGGAAGCTGGTCCGCAGCATCCGCTCCCGGCCCGCCTCCTCCTCCGGCAGTGCCTGCAGCCATGTCGGATACCCGCGGACTGTGGACGACGCATCGGGCTGCTCGCCCATGTCCCGCACCGCGACGCCGCACCGCACCAGCTCGAACGCGAACGCCGGCTCGATCCCCTCCTCCCGAGCGATGTCGTAGACCTCCGCCGCCAGTTCCGGGTCCACCCCATCCTCCTCCACCGCCCGATCGATCAGCTCGCTCCTGCGTCGGTGCCGGGCCGCCTCGTCCTCGACCACGGGGGCGCGCTGGATCAGACATTCGACCCCATCGCCGCCGCCGTCGTTCGCCCGCCGCCGGTATCGCCGCAGCGCGTCCAGAGCCGCGTCCGCCCTGGATCCCGGCCCGCCTCCGGCGCGCGCCCCTACTGTCTCGGCCCTCGACTCCTGCTCCGACATGCCCCCTCCGGATGCAAGCGCGCCCGGCCACTCGGTGGCCGGGCGCCTTCACTCTGCATACATGGACCCGTCGGTGACATGAGCAAGCCGCGTTCCGGGCGCGGTCACCGGACTATCACGACACGGCGATCATGCTGCCCTCTCAACCCGCCTGCGCCCCGGCCAGCGACGCCGCGTTCGCGCCGTAGCGGGACTCGACGTACTCGTCCAGGATCTTCAGGAAGTCGGCGACCAGTGTGTCGCCGCGCAGCGTCGTGTAGAGCTGGCCGTCCACGTAGACCGGCGCCTTCGGCTCCTCGAACGTCCCCGGCAGCGAGATCCCGATGTTCGCGTGCTTCGATTCGCCCGGCCCGTTCACCACGCACCCCATGACCGCGACCTTCATATCCTCGACGCCGGCGTAGCGTTCGCGCCATTCCGGCATCCGCTCCCGGATGTAGCCCTGGATGTCCTCGGCCATCTGCTGGAAGAACGTGCTCGTCGTCCGGCCGCACCCCGGGCAGGAGGTGACCTGCGGCATGAAGCTGCGCAGCTCGAGCGACTGGAGCACCTGCTGTGCGACCTGCACCTCCTCGGTCCGATCGCCGCCTGGGCGCGGCGTCAGCGACACCCGGATCGTATCACCGATCCCCTCCTGGAGCAGGATCGCGAGCCCCGCCGTCGTCGCCACGATCCCCTTCGTCCCCATCCCCGCCTCGGTGAGCCCCAGGTGGAGCGGGTAGTCGCAGCGCGCGGCGAGCATGCGGTAGACCGTCACCAGGTCCTGCACGCCCGAGACCTTCGCCGAGAGGACGATCCGGTCGTGCGGCAGCCCGACCTCCTCGGCAAGCGCGGCCGAGCGGAGCGCGCTCTCCAGCATCGCCTCCATCATGACCGTCTTGGCGTCGAGCGGCTCCGCACGCTTCGCGTTCTCGTCCATCATCTCGGTCAGCAGACGCTGGTCGAGCGAGCCCCAGTTCACCCCGATGCGGACCGGCTTCTCGTTCTCGATCGCGACCTCGATGATCGTGCGGAAGTTCTCGTCGCGGTGCTTCGCGCCCACGTTGCCGGGGTTGATCCGGTACTTGTCCAGCGCCCGCGCCGTCTCCGGGTAGCGCGTGAGCAGCAGGTGCCCGTTGTAGTGGAAGTCGCCGATGATCGGCGTGTCCACGCCCCGGTCACGGAGCCGCCGCACGATCTCCGGGACCGCCTGCGCCGCCTCGTCGTTGTTGACCGTGATCCGGACCAGCTCGCTCCCCGCCGCCGCCAGCGCCTCGACCTGCGCCGCCGTCGCCGCCGCATCCGCCGTGTCCGTGTTCGTCATCGACTGCACGACGACCGGGTGCGCGCTCCCGATCGGGACGCCACCGACCACGACCGTCGCCGTCCGTCTCCGCTGTACCGCCATGCCGCTCCTCTCCACGTCGCCAGCTCACCACGCGGCCGCGCAAGCGCACCGCGCACGTATCATCCTACCCCCGACCGAACGACCGGTGCGCTCGAATCTCCGGCCCGACGCCCGATCCCGACGCCAACCGAGATCCCCTTCGGCTCCCACCAATGCCTCCCCTCCCAGCCACGCCTCCACCCACCATCCCGATCCCCGGCGTCACACCGGGAAATCCGGCCACTCCGTGACGGGCGTGGTGGATTCGACCACGTGCATCCCCGCGTCCTGGAACCGACGGAGCGCTTCCTCCGCCTCCGGCGTGAAGTCGAAGACGAACTCCCCCTCCCGCTCCGGGTCGGGGACCGTGACCGACGACATGCAGTCGCGCAGGATGTACACCTTACTCGCCAGCGCTTCGTCCGTGTGCTCGAGCAGGTCCGCGATCGTGCTCCGCACGCAGTGGCTCGCCGCCTGACCCGCGATGACGACCGCGTCCGACTCGGCCAGGATCCGCAGGAAGTCCTCATTGCGCGCGCCCAGCGGCCGCCCATCGATGTCGGTCGAGACCTCGGGCGCGACCACGCTGTAGTACTCGGTCAGCGGCGTCGCCCCCTTCACCTCGATGTGGCTCTGCGCGACCCGCGCGAAGGCGTGGAACATCCGCGCCTCGTGAATCACCCCGACCAGCGCGTGCCCGTCGCTGCCGAGGATCACGTGCGGCGGCCAGAGGTAGAGCCGGTAGCGACCCTTCTTCGCCAGTTCTTCGCAGTAGTACTCGCACTGCCGAACGAGCCAGTCGTAGTCTCCGCCCGCGAGCCACTGCGCCATCGCCGGGTTGGGGCGCAGCGCTCCGCTGCGGATGTCCTCCGCCGTGACCTCCCGGTGCGCCGGCGGCGGCTCCCCGCGCTCATCGAGCCAGAACGCCGGGAAGAAGATCTGGTAGGGAAAGTGCGTGTCCAGCGTGCACGTGATATCGGAGATCACCCCGAGGTTGCGGTAGATGAACCGAGCCGTGCGGTCGCAATCCTCGATCGCGCCCCGGCCGCTCCGCCCCCCGACGAACAGCGACCCCTGCGGAAGGCAGAAATCCTTCTGGAGATCGATCAGGACCAGGTGCACCCGCGCATCGTCGAGCGCCGACGGCCGGAGTCCGAACCGCTTCCGCCACTCGACCGCCGCATCGAAGACCGCCTGCTGGTCGGGCGAGTACGTCCAATCCTCCGCCCGCTGCGACTGATAGAATTCGGGGACCGGCAGCTCCCCGACCGAGCCCTTGCCCGCCATACTCCCTCCTCGAATTCACGACTCCATCCACCCCCCGTACCCTACCGCCCCCATCCTCTGCGTTCCGCCCTCCCGCGTCAAGGTGCGCGCACGAGGTCGAAGCGACCGCGCCGCAGATCTCGAAGACCCGCCCGAGGTGCAGAACCCGCAGACCCGCCCGGCGGGCTGGATCGGCTCCACCTCCGCCCGTACATTGGTCCGCGTTCACCCCCTACATTCGACGACGGAGGCAGTCATGCTCAAGGAAGGCGATCTCGCGCCCGATTTCACGCTCCAGTCCGACGACGGCTCGGAGGTCACCCTCTCCGCGCTCCGCGGCCGCAAGGTCGTCCTCTACTTCTACCCCAAGGACGACACCCCCGGCTGCACCCGCCAGGCGTGCGACCTGCGCGACCGCTGGTCCGACTTCGAAGCGACCGGCGCCCTCGTCTACGGCATCAGCCCCGACCCCGTCCGTTCCCACGTCAAGTTCCGCGACAAGTACGAACTCCCCTTCCGCCTCCTCGCCGACACCGACCACCAGGTCGCCGAGGCCTATGGTGTGTGGAAGGAAAAGACGTTCATGGGCCGCAAGTACATGGGCAACGAACGCACGACCTTCATCATCGACGAGGACGGCCGGATCCAGAAGATCTTCCCCGAGGTCAAGCCCGACGAACACGCCGAACTCGTCCTCGCAGCCCTCGCCGCCTGACCGACCCGCGAGCCGCCGCGATGGAGGCAGGGGGGTGCGGACGAGGACGCATGGAGCCGAAGCGACGGCGTGAGACCGCCCACCCGCCGCGCCTCCCCTCCCCCCGCCCCGGCGGCCTTGCAGCGGCGGCCATTGCCTAGTGGTGGCCTCGGTGGCAGCCGGCGCGCGGACCCGGTTGCAGTGCAGTGGCCTCGGGGGTATCGGACGGGTGCGCGGGTTGGCCAGACGGGTCGCGGCCACGGCAGCCTCGCCGCACGCCCGGCAGCCTCGCCGCACGCCCGGCAGCGTCGCCGCATGCCCGGCGGCCCCGCGGGTCTATAAGAGCCCGCCTACCGGGCAGCCCCGCCGCAGGCCCGGCAGCCCCGCGGTCCCCGCAGAGCCCGCCTACCGGGCAGCCCCGCCCCTGCCCCCCAGCCCCGCCAGAAGCGGCCGGGCGGGAGGGGCGCTCCCCCGTAGCGGCCCTC
>CAYPGK010000082.1:0-4219 GCA_964410055.1 uncultured Gemmatimonadaceae bacterium
ACGCACCTGATGGCGAAGGCAAAACCGCTCCGTCCCCGCCGCCTCACCCCCCGCCGCCTCGCGCGTGGCCCCCCGCCCCACGGTACCGCCAGTCAGCTCCTTCAACCCATACCCCGTCCTCGTGTACAGCCACGCGAGCAGAAGCGAGAAAAACGACCCACCATAACAGAACACCGCCCAGGGCAGGTACTCGATGGTCGGCACGCCGAGCGTCTGGGCCATGAAGATCGCCGAGACGGTCCACGGCATGAGCGGCTCGGTAATGGTGACGGAGTCCTCGATCGAGCGGGACAGGTTCTCGGCCGCGAGGCCCCGTTCGCGGTACGGCCGCTGGAAGAGGTCGCCGATGACGAGCGAGGTCACGCCGCCGTGGCTGGTGAGCGCGATCGTCGTGGCGCCGGCGGCCATGGTCGAGGCGATGAGGCCGAAGGCGGAGCGGACGGCGCGGAGCATCGCACCGACGAGCGTGCCGATCGCGCCGGAGACCTCCATCGCCGCGGCGAGGAGGAAGGCGGAGAAGATGACGACGAAGGTGTTCGCCATGGAGTAGAGCCCACCACGCTCGACGAGGCGCGTGAAGTCGGCGCCGAGCGCGGCCGGGTCGACGCTGGCCGCCGTCGCCATGTCGGTGCGGAAGCCGCCGATGGCGGCGGCGACCGCGTCGCCCGGGGCGAAGGGCTGGAAGAGGATCCCGACCGCGGCCGCGACGAGGGAGGAGAGCATGATCGCGAGCGCCGGCGGCACGCGCCGCACGATGCACCAGACCACGACCGCGGGCGGCAGGAGCGCGAACCAGTGCAGGCGGAACACCGCCTCGAGGTCTGCGACGAGGGCGCGGGCGCTCTCCGTCGCGCCGTCGGCCTGGACCGGCGCGAGGCGCGTCGCGGCGGCGTAGACGACGAACGCCACGACGAAGGACGGCACCGCGGTGTGCATCAGGTGTCGGATGTGCGAGTAGAGCGGCGCACCGGCGCCGATCGCGGCGATGTTGGTGGAGTCGGAGAGGGGCGAGACCTTGTCGCCGAAGTAGGCGCCGGAGACGATGGCGCCGGCGGTCGCGGTGAGCGGGGCGTCGAGCGCGGCCGCGGTCCCCATCAGCGCGACGCCGACCGTCCCCGCCGAGCCCCACGACGTCCCGGTGAAGGTCGACATGACCGCGGTCACGAGGAATGCGGTGAGCACGATCATGCTCGGGCTCACCAGCCGGATCCCCCAGTAGACCAGGTAGGGGATCGTGCCGGAGAGGACCCAGGTCCCGATCAGCGCGCCGATCGCGAGGAGGATCAGGAGCGCCGGCAGCGCGCCCGCGAGCTTCTCGCCCATGACGCGCTGGATGTCGTCCCAGCCGTGGCCGTGCCGCACGGCGACGAGCCCCGCGACCGCCGCCGCGCAGAGCAGGACCCCGATCAGCAGCTCCTGCCCGCCGCCGAGGAAGACGGTGCCCAGGACGAAGAGCACCAGCATGGTGAGGATCGGGAGCGTCGCCTCGAAGACAGAGAGGGAGGGAGGGGTGGATGGGCTTGCGACGTCGCTGCTCACGGGGCCGGAGGCGGCTGCGGCTCCCCGGCTCGAAACGGTCGGGGCGCGGGTCGCCGGTGCAGCGCCCGGCGCGATCGGATCGTGTGCCGTCGGTCCTGCGCCCGGCGCGGGCGGGCCGTGCGGCGCCGGTCCCTGGCCCGCCGCCGGCGGCGCGTGTACTCCGGGCGCATCCCCCCGGTCAGGCGCCGCCGTCGTGTCCCGCTGCTCGGCCGTCCCGCCGGGCCCGCCTCCGTCCCGCCCGCCCCCTCTCCCCAACCTCTCGCTCACGCCACCGCCTCGAGCGCCTGGGCCAGGTCCTCGATGAGCGGCTCGGCGCCCTCGAGGCCCACGGAGATGCGGATCAATCCGCGCGGGATCCGCTTCTCATCGTGATACGCGTCGTTGCCGCGCCGGCGCGGCGAGACGACGAGGCTCTCGAAGCCGCCCCAGCTCACGCCGATGTGGAAGCGGCGCAGGCCGTCGATCACGCGGGCGACGCTGTCGAATTCGTCGCGGACGAGCTCGAAGGCGAAGACGCCGGAGTAGCCGGTGAGCTGGCGCTCGACGAGCGATCGGTCCTCGGCGAACGCGGGGTGGTAGACGCGCCGGACCGCGGGGTGACCGGCCAGGAACTCGGCGACGCGCAGCCCGTCCGTCTCGTGCTGTCGCATCCTCACCGGGAGCGTGCGCAGTCCCCGCAGGAGGAGCCACGCGTCGAACGGGCCGAGGATCCCGCCGTTCAGCAGGAACGCGCCGTAGAAGATCTCCTCCATCCGCGCTGCCGTCGTGACGACCGCGCCGGCGATCACGTCGCTGTGGCCGCCGATGTACTTGGTCGCGCTGTGGACGACGATGTCGACGCCGAGCGGGATCGGCTTCTGGAAGAGCGGCGTCGCCCAACTGTTGTCGATGCAGGTGAGCGCGCCGTGGTCGCGGGCGAGCGCGGCGATGGCGGGGAGGTCGAGCACCTCGAAGGTCATCGTGCCGGGGCTCTCGAGCCAGACGAGCTTCGTGTTCGGCCGGAGCGCCCGGGAGACCGACTCGACGTCCGTGTCGAGGAGTAGGTCGTGCTCGATCCCGAAGCGGCGCATCCGCTCGGCGAGCTGGAGTGTGGGGCCGTACGTCTGGTTGACGAAGAGGATGTGGTCGCCGGCGCGCAGCAGCCCGAGGATCACCGCGCTGACGGCGGCCATCCCCGACGCGAACGCCTTGCACGCCTCGCCTCGTTCCAGCGCGGCGAGCTTGCGCTCCAGGATCTCGACCGTCGGGTTCTGCCCGCGCGTGTAGAGCCGGTGCCTGTGCTCCGCGGCGAAGGCGTCCAGGAGCGCGTCGAAGGTCGGGTAGGTGAAGAGCGACGTCTGCACGATCGGCGGCGCGGCCGGGGCCCAGCCGGCCGCGTCGTCCGCCTCGAGGGCCGTGCAGATCGCGACGTCGTAGGGATCGATCGCCATGCCTTGCGTGTCCGGTTGAGTCAGGGTGCTGCACGATGGTGGTGATGCGACGTCTGCGCAATGAGAGCCGGGCGTTTCCCACTGGAGAGCCCGGGTGCCGCAGCCCGAGCAACGTGCATCGGGCGCGGCCGAGGCCATGCGCATCGGGCGCTGCCGGCGCGGCGGCTGTGACCGCGGGCGCCCCTGCCACCAGTGCGGATGCAACGCGAGCCGGCCCGACAGTGTCGGACCGGCTCGCTCAAGTCGATCGGCCTCCCGGCGAGCCGGGCGGCCGGACGACGGGTCGGGGCTCAGCCGAGGCGGACGACGTTCATCGCCTTCGGACCCTTGGCCTCCTCGATCCGGTCGAACTCCACGCGCTCACCCTCGGCGAGCGTCTTGAAGCCGCTCCCCTGGATGGCCGAGTGGTGGACGAAGCAATCCTTGCTCCCGTCCTCCGGCGTGATGAAGCCGAAGCCCTTGGTGTCGTTGAACCACTTCACGGTTCCGGTGGTACGCATACCGTACTCCTTTGTGTGTGACGATGTCGAGTGCGGTAACGGCGTACCGACCGAGCATCTGTGACTTGCGGGTGTCTCTCGCCCCCCGCGTCGGGCGTGTCACGCGACGAAAAAAGGACCGGGACGTCGTGTCCAGGTCCTGTTCCTCTGGCCTCCGGCGTCAGGAACGGTCAACCCGGAGGTCGCGCGTCGCGTGGAAAAGTAATGTATACAGCGACTATTGTCCAGAGATCTGTCGCGACACGCTCGCGTGTGGCGGGCGGTACTCGCGTCGTCCCCGCCTTCTCGACGTCGGCCGACCTCACCTCCCTCACTGCGGCCCGACGATCTTCACCAGCTTGTTGTAGACGCCCATGATCAGGAGCGGCGCGGCCCACATCCCGATGAACTGGCTGAGCTCGTTCCTGCGCGCGAGCTGGAGCGCGAGCGATGCGGCCATCGTGCCGAGCGAGACGAAGAGGAAGACGTTGGAGGGGATCTTGGCCGTCTGCTGCTCGATGACGCGGGTGAACCCGCTCTCCCTGTGCTCGGCGCGAAGGACCGGCGCGGCGCGGTAGTCAAGACGGGACTGGCGGGCGGCGGGGTTGACGTCGGCACTCCCCTTCATGGCTCCTCCTTCCGGCGTCGAAAAGGGCAAGCGAGGTGCCACGCGGGCCGGCGTCGGTCTTGCACCCTGGCAGGGCGGGCGGGCGCTGGTCGGGTGGTGTCGGGAGACATCTGGAGACGTCGGGAGACGTCGGGAGACGTCGG
>CAYPGK010000082.1:4319-8608 GCA_964410055.1 uncultured Gemmatimonadaceae bacterium
GGAGACGTCGGGAGACGTCGGGAGACGTCGGCGGGCACCGTCACGCGGGCACCGTCACGCGGGCACCGTCCCGCGGGCACCGTCGCGTGGACTGCGAGCAGCGGCGATCCGCGCGCTGCGGGGCGTCGCAGCCGGCCCGACGCGACCAAGCCGTCGCTCCGCGCGTCCGAGAAGGGATTCGCATGGGTATGCTCGGTCAGCGCATGCTGGGTCGACTCGCGGAGCTGTTCCCGGCGCCGCGCGGGGTGGGGCCGCTGCTTCAGCGCGACTACTGGGGCGTGATCGTGGACTGCCGCCTGTCGCCGTCCGAGGTGATCGACCTGGTCGCGCGTCGGTTCCCGGACTTCGCGCCGGCCGGGCTCGCGGCGTTCCGGCGCCTGCGCCCGAACCACGGGCCGCTGGACGTAGGCGACGAGCTCGAAGTGCACATCCGCATGACCGGCACCTTCCGCGTGCGCGTGGTGCACCGGGACCGGAACAGCTTCACGCTCGCGACGCTGATCGGGCATCCCGAGGCGGGGCGGATCACCTTCGGCGCGTACCGGAACGACGTCGGCGACGTGATCTTCCACATCCGGAGCCGGGCGCGGTCGGGCTCGCGGCGGTTCTACGCGGGGTTTCGGGCGATGGGCGAGGCGATGCAGACGGAGACGTGGGGGGAGTTCGTGAACCGGGTCGCATGGACGGTGGGCTCGGGGATCCTGGCGTACGTCCACGCGGAGCGGCGTCGCTTGCCGCCCGACGCGGAGGGGCCGGATGCCGCGCGCTCGCCGACCTTCATCGCGCGGGGCGACTGAAAGTGGCCGAGTGGCGCTTCGCCCGGGGGTGGACCGAGGCGGAGCTCGAGGATCGACTCGCCCGCCTGGCCGATGCGGAGCTGAACTTCGACCCGACCGCCATCGGCCCCGGCAAGGGGTGGACGTTCTACTACTCCGAGGCGCCGATCGGACGGGGGACGATGGGGCCGCCGGACGAGGCCCATGCGACGACGGGCCCGGAGGCGACGGGGGTGCCGGCCGTGTTCGACTCGCCGGTCGCGGTGTTCGAGCGGGCCAAGGCGGCGGTCGTTCGCTACGAGTTCTCCGACCCGCGCATCGTCACCGCGCACCTCGATCCGACGACGCCTCTCCTCGGGCGCAGGATGCTGCTCGAGATCAAGGCCCTCGGCCTGCACTACCTGTGCGGCGTCGTGGTCGGCGCCGTCCGCTCCTACGAGCTCGAGGGTCGCACCGTCTTCGGTTTTCGCTACGAGACGCTCGAGGGGCACATCGAAGCCGGCTTCGAGTGGTTCCTGCTGACCCTGGACCACGCGACGGGCGAGACGTGGTTCCGCATCCAGGCGACGTGGCGTGAGGGGCAGCTCCCGAACTGGTGGAGCCGCATAGGGTTCCGGCTCCTGGCGCGGCGGTTCCAGCGCGCGTGGCACCGGCTGGCGTACCTCCGGCTGCGCGAAATCGTCGGAAGAGGCGCGGAGCTCGCCCCCGTCCCGCGGGGCCCGCACCTGTTTCACGAGGGCCCCGAGCTGCCCTACCCGAACGTCTGGAGGATGTCGGCCGAGGAAGTGCCGGCGCCGGGCATGCGTCCGGAGCGCGAGCTGGAAGGCGCGGAACGGCGGCCGGGGCGGCGGGCGCGGGGCGGGGTGCCGTCGTCATGATCCGTTCGGGCGTGGGTCCGGCGGGATTCGAGGCATGGCGGCCGGTTTTACGTCACGCCGGCTCATGGCGCGGGCGCCGTGGGCCAGGCGAGGTTGCTGCCGGGCCCACGCCTTCCGCTACGCGCGTGCCTTGCGCGCGAGGCCTGTGAGGAGAAGGACCCCGGCGACCCCCACGACTCCCGTGATCGCCAGGCGAGCCGCCCGGGGCAGCGGTTTCGCGCGCAGCGTGAGCGGCGCGAGGAGCGGTCGCAGTCGGTGACCGACCCAGGTCAGCGTCGCACTCCCGGGCGCGGCGAGCTCCAGGTCGATGAAGCTCTGAGGCAGCCCTTTCCTGAGCGCGTTCCAGCCGTCGGTCACGGCGGCGAGCATGTGAGGGACGTGGTCGGTGCCGTCGTCGACGATGCCGTGCCCGTCCTGGGACACCAGCGCGGACATCTTCCGGTGCAGCGTAGGGGCGTGCGTCCAGAGCTCGTAGTAGGCGACGCGCCCGTCGACGCCGATGAGATAGCTCGGGTCGGCGAGCCCGCCGTACGTCCGGTGGACGGTGCCCTCCAGGTCGTCCACGACCACGGTCCAGGGGATCCCCTCCTCGTGGACGTAGCGGCGAGCATCCTCGAGCTTCTGGTCGAAGCTGCGATAGGCCGGCGCGCCGGGGCCGGGGTGCGCCTGACGGATGAAGACCTCGACGAAGTCGAAGGTATCGCTCCATTGGGCGAACAGCTTCTTGAGCGGCTCGACCGAGCCGGCGGTGATCGGTCAGGTGCGCGAACCGAAGCGCAGCAGCACTGGGCCGCCGCGAAGGTCGCTCAGGCGCAGGGTCCCACCGTCGACGCGCGGCAGCTCGAAGTCGGGGACGAGCTCGCCGGGGCGGATTCCCCGGGCCTGGAGCGTCGCCTTCACGTCCGCGAGGAGGTGAGAGGTGCGGAAGTGGTCGAAGTTGTAGCGTTGCATGGGGCCTCCTGATTGGGGTCTGGGGGTTAGGGGTGCAATGGGTGTACCGAGGGGGCGCGCCTTTGGCGCGCGGGGACGGCCGCCGTGAGGCGGCGGGGGGCGCCGGCTGGGGGGGGGGGGGGCGGCCCGCGGGGGGGGGGGGGGGGGGGCCCTGGGGGGGGGGGGGGGGGGGCTGGGGGGGGGGGGGGGGGGGCGGCGGCTGCGCCGCGGCGGGGGGCGCGCTTTGCGCGGCGGGGGGCGCCGGGCCTTCGGCCGGCGTGGCGGTCGTCAGCGGCGCAGCCGGTCCAGTTCGAAAGGCGTCAGGTCGAAGCGGCTGTCGCCGTCCAGCGTCAGGTCCGCCACGACCTCGCCGATGGCGGGGGCGAACTTGAAGCCGTGGCCGGAGCAGGGGGATGCGACGATCACGGCGGGGTGGTCGGGGTGGCGGTCGAGGACGAAGTGGTCGTCGGGGGCGTTGGTGTAGAGGCAGACGGCGGCCTCGCGGACGGGGCGGTCGGCGGCGGGGAGGTGGGCGCGGAGGAGCGTGCGGATGCGGGCGACGTCGTGCTCAGTCGCCTCCCGACGAACCGTCTCCGGGTCCGTCGCCTCGCCGCCGTGATGGATCCCGGCCTTCACGCCGTCGCCGGTGTCGGGGAAGCCGTACCATGCGAGTCCGGGGCGGAACTCGTGGATGAAGACGGGGAAGCGCTCGGGGGCGAAGAGGTCCGAGGCGCAGCCGACCGCAGGCTCCCGCTGTGGCCGGCGTTCCGGGCGTACCCGGCGCTCCGGCTGTGCTCCCAGCGCCGGTGCGCCCGCGTGTGGGGGTGTGCCGTGCGCCGTCGTGTCGAACCACGCCACCACGTTGCGCTCGACCACGAGCGGCAGCTCGAGCGAGGCGAGGACGCGCGCGGTCCAGGCGCCGACGGCGAGTATGAGGCGGGCGGCGTGGTAGGTCGCGCGAGACGTCGTCACCTCGACGCCGTCGCCGGTGGCGCGCCAGGCGACGAGTGGCTCGTCGAAACGCAGGTCGGCGCCGTGGCGGCGGGCCCGCTCGAGGTGCGCCTCGATCGCGGCCTCGGGGTCGAGCATCCCCGCGCGCGGTTCGAAGATCCCGGCCGTGTCCTCGGGGAGACGCCAGGCGGGGAAGCGACGTCGCACCTCCTCCGCCGTCAGCTCCTCGTACGGGAGTCCGTGCTCCTGAGCGCTCCGGCGCGCGCCACTCACCACCTCCCCGTCCGCCGGGCCGAGCATGAGTCCGCCCGTGCGCCGGTAGATGCGACGCCCGGTCGTCGCCTCCAGCTCCTCCCACCCCGCATACGCCCGACGCACCAGCGGGACGTAGAGCGGATGCTCGAAGTACGCCTCCCGGATGATCCGCGACCGCCCGTGCGATGAGCCCATCGCGTGCGGCGGCGCGAACCGGTCGACCCCGAGCACGCGTGCGCCGCGCCGGGCGAGGTGGTACGCCGAGGCGCTCCCGGCCGCGCCGAGGCCCGCGACGACGACGTCGAAGGTGGACGGGCGGGTCATGGGTTGCCTCCGGGAGGTGTGGCTGCGGGGGCGTTGGCGGCGATGCCGCGGGTTCTCCCGGCCGAAGCCCCAGCGCGGTCCACGGCGGTGGTGGCTCCTCCTGCCGGGGCCCCGGCAGGATCGGCGGCGCGGTTCATGCCGTCGCCCCGGCCCACCTCCAGCGCCGTCTCCAGCG
>CAYPGK010000082.1:8708-12563 GCA_964410055.1 uncultured Gemmatimonadaceae bacterium
CTCCAGCGCCGTCTCCAGCGAAGTGACCGCCTCCCCCAGCCGCGCCCACTCCCCGTCCGAGAGCCCCGCGAGGAGCCCGAGGAGCTGCGCGACCCGCCGACGACGGGCGGCTTCCAGCGCCTCGTGCGCCCGCGGCGTCGCGTGCACGATCACCGCCCGGCCGTCGCGCGGGCTCGGCTCCCGTGCCACGTAGCCGTCCGCCTCCAGCGCCGCGACCAGCCGCGTCATCGTCGGCGGTGTCACCTGCTCGGCCGCCGCCAGCGCGCCGATCGTGCGCGGCCCGCCGTAGACGAGCACCGAAAGCGCCGAAAGGCGCGCCGGGCTCAGCCCGCTCGCCGGGTCCTCCCGACGCACCGCCCGCAGCAGGTGGATCGCCGCCGCGTGCAGCCGCGTCGCGATGCGTTCTCTCTCGGCCGTTTCCATCGTCGCCCTTGCGCTCCGGGTGGCCAGATGATTAGTTGCGCATACTAAATAATGGCCGGGCGGCTGGTGGGCAAGATAGGTGGAAGCGGGGCTATGGTCGTGTAGAGGCGCGGACATGTGGGCGGCGCGGTGGTGTAGCGATGCGGTGGTGCGGAGCCGGGTGGGGAAGGGGTGAGGGGCGAGGACGGGCGGGCGTCCCGCGGGGGAAGGGTTGGGGGAGGGGTGGGGCTATACCCCTGGCCCCGTCGCCCATGGAGTTGCCCCGGGCACAGCGGCATGATCCGGGGCGCGCAGAACGGCCGCGCGAGCATGTCGCGGTCACTGGTCAGGTGGTCGGGCTACGAGTGTTCTCGGCGCGGGCGGTCGCCTGTCAGGCCGCCGCGCGGACCCGGGCGGTCGACTTGAAGGTCACTGTGCGGAGGTAGACGGTCGACTTGCAGGTCACTGTGCAGAGGTAGACGGTCGACTTGCAGGTCACTGTGCAGAGGTAGGCGGTCACCAGGCAGCACGCATGGCGGAAGCGCAAGTCTCCGCCCGGAGTAGCGTAGAAAGTCGGCACGCGTGGCAGAAATTGGGGGCGAGTGTGCAGTTTCCCACTCCTAATGTGCTAACCCGGCACGCGTCGCCCGACTCGACGGCACGCGTGTGCAGTTGACCACCATATTCGTAGAAACCCGGCACGGATCCGAAAATCTGGGGATCCGTGCCGGGTTTCACCACCGTCTCACACAGCGCGAGGCCGTTGGCGCGCGCTCTCCGCGCTCTCGACGGCCCCAGGGCGTGCATCGCGGCATCCAACGCGTGCACCCCGTCGATGATGGAGCCCACGGTGCAATCGGCAAAGGAATCGCTCGTCGATCGCCGTATCCCGGCGGTGAGTATGCGGGTGCTCCTGGAGCGGGTCGTCGCGGAGATCAGTCCTCGCCAGTGCGGACTCATCACGCGGAAGCAACTGATTCGCGCCGGTGTGAGCGCACGCGTCGTGGACCTTGCGGTCGACACTGGACGGCTTCGGCCGATCCATCGCGGGGTGTACGCAGCGAGCCCGCTGCTCCCGTCGCATGCGGCCGAAATGGCGGCGGTTCTCGCGTGCGGCATTGGAGCGGTGGTGAGCCACCGGAGCGCTGCCGGCCTCTGGCAACTCCTCCCACCCCTACAGCCGCCGACGCCTGTGGAAGTATCCGTGCCGGGGCGACGGCCGCGGAAGCCGGGGATCCGGGTCTATCGTATCAGGGCTCTCCCGCGAGACGAAACGACGCGGTCCGAAGGTGTTCCGATCACCACGCCGGCAAGGACGCTCCTCGACCTGGCGAGCGTCGTCGACTCGCGTGCCCTGGAGCGTGCGGTGGCCAGAGGGGAGCGGCGTGGCCTCGTGACGCGCACGCGCATGACCGAATTGCTGGATCGCTATCCACGACGCCCCGGCGCGGCCGCGTTGCGAGCGCTGATCAACGGCGACACGTCGCCCGCGCTGACGCGCTCGGAGGCCGAAGACCGCTTCCTCGATATCGTCCGGCGCGGACAGCTCGTTCCTCCCGAAGCCAACGTCATCGTCGAGGGGTTCGAGGTGGATTTCCTCTGGCGAAAAGAGCGACTGATCGTGGAAGTGGATGGCTTCGCCTACCACGCGGTGCCGGGTGCGTTCGAGCGCGACCGTCTCCGGGACGCCATCCTCGGGACGCACGGCTTTCGTGTTCTCCGGGTCACGTGGGGCCAGCTGGAGACGGAGCCCGAAGCGGTCCTGGTGAGGCTGGCTCAAATGCTGGTGCGGGCCCCGGGAGGCTGATGGCGGACATGCTGTGCGCGGGATTCACACTCCCCGGCGATGGGGGGAAGGATCGTAACCCGCGTCACCCATCCCCACCCCTCTCCGTCACCCGCCCGGCCCACCGTAATCGCCGTCCCCACCCTCCTCCGGCCCCCGAAACATCGGGCACATCGCGCCGGTACAGCGAACGCCGTAGTCCAGGCAGACGACGGCCTCCGTGACGTCGAGGATCGAGGGGTCCCGGTCTTCCCAGTCGGGGGCCTCCACGAGGACGGGGACGTTGCGGTCACAGGCCGAGCAGAACGCGGCGCGTCGCTCCATAGTGGCACCTCCGGGGAGTTCAGGGGGAACCGCGCCCTGAAGGACACGACTCATCGAGGAATGGACGCGCGCTGGGTCGAGAGCGGCGTCGCTTCGGCGGACGGGTTCGGCGCAGCCGATGGGGCGGAGCGCAAGGGGGCTCATCCGGCGCCGGGCCGAGTGCCGGTGTTTGCCCGTCGGCCTCCCGGCGGGACACGGAATCGTGCGCCCGGCAAGGCGGCCGCGGGGGATCCGGAACGCCCCGTCGACCCGTCCGGCCGTTCGTGATGCACGAGTCCTGCCGTGCGCCCGGGCGATGGGTCGCCGCACGGCTGTGAGACGTGCCAATGCGCGGCTCGACGACGCTCGGCCAGCACGAGCGTCGCGCTTTCACTGGTGTTTGATCTGACGTAACTTACGGCCTGCCCCGGGTGCCTTAGGGAGCCAGTTGCCCATAATTCCGATCGACTGGCCCTTCTCGTGGTGCGGCCCCCTGCGGCTCGTGCGTGCTGGCGGCTCGTCCCCGACGTCCCTATCATCCGCGCTGAATGGGTGTTCGGCGCGACGGACTCGGTGCGGACCGAGGTGCGACAGACCGGGCGCCCGGCAGGGTCACCGAACAGAGAACGACGACGGTACCGAAATGATGATGCGAGTCATAACCATCCTCGCCCTCGCCACTGTTGGCCTGGCCTCCAACCTCGCGGCGCAGGGACGCAACCACGCGGCACAGAGCCACGACCACGCAGCGCAGGGCCACGACCACGCTGCGCAGCGCCACGACCACGCGCCGCACGCCGCCGCGGGACACCGGATGCAACCGGCGGCCGCTCAGCTCACGGAGCCCGGCAACGGCGCGTTCGCGGCGATCCAGGAGGTCGTTCGCCTCCTCGAGAGCCGGCCGGACACCGACTGGTCGAAGGTCGACCTCGAGGCGCTGCGGCAGCACCTGGTCGACATGGAGAACATGACGCTGAAGGCGGAGGTCGTCTCGCAGGAGGCGGTGCCGGGCGGCGCGCGCATCGCGGTCCGCGGCATCGATCCGGCCGCGCATGCGTCGATCGGCCGCGTCCTCCACGCGCACGCCGGGATGGTCGCGGCGGAACAGGGGTGGCGCATGGAGGTCGAGACCGGCGACGACGTGCACCGCTTCACCGTCACCTCGCCGCGCCCGGAGGATGCGCCGAAGATCCGCGGGCTCGGCTACATCGGGATCCTCGCCCTCGGCGACCACCACACCCCGCACCACCTCATGATGGCGACCGGCGGCGCGCCGCACGCGCACTGACGGCGGGCGCACGGGCCCGCCGGCGCCCCGCTCCGCTGGCGCACGCCGTGACACGCAGTGACACGCAGTGACACGC
>CAYPGK010000083.1:0-1886 GCA_964410055.1 uncultured Gemmatimonadaceae bacterium
GCGCCCACGTAGGTGCGACGGTGCCCGCGGATGTCCGCCTCGTCGCGCGCACCGCCCAGTGCGATCCGCACGTACTTGCGGCCGAGCGCCCGCGCGATCGACTTCGCGATCGACGTCTTCCCGACGCCCGGAGGCCCGAGGAAGAGCAGGATCGGACCACGCCCGACCGCCCGCGCCTTCGCACGCACGGCCTCGGCGCCCGACTCCGGAGCCGCGCCCGGCTCGCCGCCCGCGTCACGACTGGCATCGGCCTCCACAGGGGACTCGCTCGCCGCGTCGGCCCCCATGGCCGATTCTCCGGCCGCCTCCACCTCGACGCCCGCCTCCGAAGCCGGCTCCGCCTCGGCAGACCCCGCCTCCGCCGACTCCGCCTCCATCGCCGCGGCCTCCTCCGCCGCACGCTCCATCTGGAGCTTGCGAACCGCGAGGAACTCGAGGACCCGGTCCTTCACGTCCTCCAGCCCGTAGTGGTCCTCATCGAGCACCGACTCCGCGCGCGCGAGGTCGATCCGATCCTCCGTCCGCTCGTTCCACGGCAGCTCGATGACCCACTCCAGGTAGGTCCGGATGACCTGGTACTCCGCCGACTGCGGATGCGTCCGCTCCAGGCGGCCCAGCTCCCGGTCGATCTCCTTGCGCGCCTCTTCCGGCAGCTCCAGCGCGGCGATCCGCTCCTTCAGCTCCTCGACCTCATCCGCCTCATCGTCCTCGCCCAGCTCGCGCTGGATCGCCTTGAGCTGCTCGCGAAGCACCATCTCGCGCTGCTTCTCGCCCAGCTCCTCCTGGACCCGCTGCTGGATCTCCTGCTGCGCTTCCATCCGCAGCAGGTCGCGCTCGACCGCCACCAGCACTCGCCGCATCCGCTCCTCGATGTCGAGCAGCTCCAGCAGCTCCTGCTTCTCGGCCGCCGAAACGTCCAGGTAGAAGGCGACGATGTCCGCGAACGCGCCCGGCGACTCGACACCCTCCACGAACTGGTCCAGCGCCTCCGTCGGCACGCCGCGACGACGTCCAAGCTCCACCGCACGCTCGCGCAGCGCACCGTCCAGCGCCAGGAACGCCGGGTCCTTCTCATTGACCGGCGGCATCTCGTCCAGCGGTCGCACCGCGGCCGTCAGCATCGCCGTCCCGCTTCGCGCGTACGACAACGCCATCGCCCGCTCCTCGCCCTGGATCACGAGCTGGAGGCCGCCACGGGCCCGCTGGACCTGTACGATCCGCACGACCACGCCCGTCGCGTACAGGACCTCGGGTTCCGCATCATCCACATTCTCGCGCTGGCAGACCGCAAACATCAGCCGGTCCTTCGTGTCCAGCGCCGCCTGGATCGCTTCCACCGTACCCGGACGACCCGCACTGATCGGGACCGTCACGCCCGGGAAGACCACCGTCTCCCGGAGCGGGAGCACGGGGAGCTTCAGTCGCTCAGCCATACAACTTCTCCTCTCGGTCGGAGACCGACGGCCCGGCAGGCCGCCGTAAGACGCTGCCCTGCAAAGCATTCTACGGGCCACGTCCAGCCCCACGCGCCTAACACGGTGCGGTCGCGGGGCTTAGCCTTGTTTCAACGATGATTGGAATATAATCGAATTCGTGTCAGAAAGGCAGGGGTGGCCGGGTTTGGCAGGCTGTTCGCACGCGACCCTCGAGAATCCAAGGACTTCCGGGTGGATGGGCGGCGCGAGTAGAAAACGGCGCGGCTGGTGAATGGAGCGGCTGGTTAATGGTGCCGGCTGGTGAATGGTGCCGGCGGAGAATGGTGCCGGCGGAGAATGGTGCCGGCGGAGAATGGTGCCGGCGGAGAATGGCGTGGGCGGAGCATGGTATGGGTGGAGAATGGCGTGGGCGGAGAATTGTGCGGGCAGGTGCGTGGACTGCGGGGTTCA
>CAYPGK010000083.1:1986-12408 GCA_964410055.1 uncultured Gemmatimonadaceae bacterium
GGAGAATGGCGTGGGCGGAGAATTGTGCGGGCAGGTGCGTGGACTGCGGGGTTCAGGGGGCGCGTAACCTGGAGAGTTCTGCGATGCGACGGCCGGCAAGCTCGGCCTGCGCCCCGAGGGCGGGGTCCGCGGCGTGCCACAGGGAGTTGAGTCGGGCGTGCATCTCCTGCGCCTTCTCGGTGTTTCCCGTGGCCTCGTAGAGGTCGGCCAGGCGGATCAGGACGGGGCCGAGGTAGCCGGGGATCCGGTGGAGTTTCCGGACGTGCCGGACCTCCAGGTAGCGCTCCATGGCATCGATCGCAGCCTCGATCTGTCCGGCCTCGTGATACGCGCGGCCGAGGTCGGGGAGGAGGTTGATGGCCTGGAGGCCGTGCGTCGCCTCGCGTTCGAGGCGTTCGATGGCGTCGATCGGCCGGCCGGCGGCGAGGTCGATCCGTGCGCGCGCGATCTCGGGGGAGTAGCCGTCGGGCTCGCTGCGTCTGCCGATCGGGAGCATCTCCCACTCCTCGATGAGCCGTGCGGCGGTCGCGGTGTCGCCGATGCCGGCGAGGACGGCGGCAGCGCGGGGCGCGAGGGTCGGGCCGACGGCGAGGAGGTCGAATCCGGGTCGCTCGAGGACGTGGGCGAGCGTGGCGCGGGCGCCGACGGTGTCGCCGAGCAGGTGTAGTCGAGTGTCGGCGCGCTGGATGTGTGCGCGGGCGAGGGCGTCGAGCGCGCCGATCGCCTCGTAGGTCTCGACCGTCGACCGGAAGTATCGCTCGGCCTCCTCGAGCCTGCCCTGCACGAGCGCCAGGTGCCAGAGCGTGCGGCTCGCCTCGGAGCGGACGTGCGGGCTGTCGCGGAATCTGTCGAGGACGTCGAGCGCGACCCGCTCGGCTTCGTCCCATCGCTCCTCGGCGCCGAGGAGGCGGGCGCGGAGGTTCTCGCTGAACGGGTTCGGCGCGCGGCTGCCGTCCGGTGCGGTCGAGATGCTGTCGAGGATTGCGAGCGCTTCGTCTGCCCGGCCGCGGAAGTAGCCGGCCATGGCGAGGTTGACGGGGACGACCGTCGGCGCGCCGGCGTGGTAGCCCGCCCGGAGCACTTCCTCGGCCTCCTCGAACCGGCCGCGGAAGGTGAGGGCGAGACCGAGGTTTGCGCGGCTGGTCAGGTCGTCGGGCTCGGCCGCGACGATGCGACGCAATGCCTCGATCGTCCGCTCCGGGTCGGCCCACGTCTGCCAGTGGTAGGCGGACTCGACGTAGAGGCGTTCGCGTTCCGGGAGTCGGTCCCGCAGCTGGTAGGCGCGCTCGATCGCGGTGACGACACGGCTGTGGTCGGCGCGCATGTTCCGGTACGTCGTTGCGAGTCCGCGGAATGCGGAGGCGAAGGTGCTGTCGAGGGTTACGGCCTCCTCGAGGAGCGCGGCGATGCGAGCGTCGTCGCCGCCGGCCCAGGCCAGGGCGAAGGCCTCGGCGTAACGCCGGAGCGCGGGGAGCGACGCGGTCGCGACGCGGGGGAGCGGCTCGGCCCTGCGGAGCGCTCGCAACGGCTCGCCGACTCGCTCACGCACGCGTTTGGAGAGGCGATCGACGGCATCGATCAGCCCGGTCGAGTCCCGCGCCGTCTCACGGAGCGCGACGAGGGTGGCGCCGTCCTCGGCCCCGACGACGCGCGCGCTGACGACGTAAGCGCCGCCGAGTGCGCTCACCTCCCCGGCGATGTAGGCCTTGTACCCCTCGCGGACCGCGAGCTCACGGGCCGCGTCTTCCGGGAGGCCGGAGGCCGGGTCGCGCCCCATCCTCCACAGCGCGCCGATGACTTCCCCCGGCTCCGCGAGCCGGACCGTGGGTGACTGGATGAGGTCGATGCGCAGCGCCTCGGTCACGGCCCTCCCGATCGTCGGGTCGGATGCGGCGGCCGAGAAATCGGCGAGGACGATGGGCTCGCGATCCTCGATCACCCCGCGCGCGACGAGCGTCGAGATCGGCCCGAAGTTCGCCGCGCGCAGCCCACCGAGCCCGGCGCCTCCCCCGGCGAGGACGAGGATCGCGAGCGCGGCCAGGGTGAGCGTCCTGGCCGTCGAGGACGGCCTTCGTGCGAAGCCCGTGACGGCGAGGAGGACGAGGACGAGGCCGGCGACCGCGAGGCCGAGCGCGGCGCCGGGGACCCAGGCCGGGAGACCGAGGGCGGGCGACAGCGCGCCGATGGCTCGCAGGGTCGGCCAGGCGATGGCCGCGTACAGCGCAGCGGGCAGCCCGATCCGCGAGACGGCCGGCCATGCGCGGCGGCCGGCGTGGCCGGCTGCGGCGCCCCCTCGGACTGTCCTGGCCGCCGCTGCCGCCCCGAGCCCTGCTGCAGCGCCCCCGACGGCCTCGCGGAGCGCGTGCGCCAGCTCGGCCGCCGAGGCGAAGCGCCCGGCGGGATCCTTGGTCAGGCAGCGCACGACGATCGCCTCGAGTGCCGGCGGGACCTCCGCGCGCAGCGAGCGGAGCGGTTCGGGCGAATCGTTGCGGATCGCGTAGACGATGGCGTCGTGCGCGTCCGAGCGGAACGGTCGCGTGCCGGCGAGCATCTCGTAGAGGACGACGCCGAGCGCCCAGATGTCCGCACGGCCATCGACCCGCTCGCCCCTCGTCTGTTCCGGGCTCATGTACGCGACGGTGCCCACCGTCGCGCCCGTCCGCGTCAGCGCCACGCTCGCCGTCCGTGCGACGCCGAAATCCAGGATTTTCACCAGCCCCGAACGGGTGACGATCAGGTTCGCCGGCTTGATGTCGCGGTGCACGATCCCGACGCCGTGTGCGGCGGCGAGGCCGTCGGCGACTTGCGCGGCGATCTCCGCGGCTTCGGCCACGTCGAGCGGCCCACGCTCGAGTCGCTCGCGCAACGTCTCGCCTTCGTAGTACGCCATCGCGATGAAAGGGCGCTCGTCGTCCGTCCGGCCGATCTCGAAGACCGTCGCGATGTTAGGGTGGTCGAGGGCGGATGCGGCACGCGCCTCATCGAAGAACCGCCGCGTCGCGGCCGGGTCGGCACCGAGTGCCATAGGGAGGAGCTTTACCGCGAGGCGGCGGTCGAGCGCGGGGTCGCGCGCGAGGTAGATCACGCCCATCCCGCCCCGTCCGATCCGTCGGATCACCTCGAATCGCCCGATCGTGTCGGGCTCCGGCAGCGCTTCCTCGAGGAGAGCGGAGGCGCGGGCGGCATCGAGCGAGGTGACGAAGGCGGCGTCGGGGTCGAGTGCTGTCAGGCGGTCGTGAGCGGCGAGGAGGCGTTCGAGGTGTTCGCGCAGTGCGGCGTCGCTCCCGCACTCGGCGTCGAGGAACGCCTGGCGTTCGACCGGGCCCAGCGACCGGGCTCGTTCGAAGAGTCGTTCGACCTCCGGCCAGATCGCGGCCTCGATCGGTCGGTCAGCCATCGCGGGTTCCAACGTTCCCGGCAGTGTCATTGCCGGCGCGTTCACCGGCCCCGGCGCGGGCTCCGTCTCCGGCACGATCGCCGACGTCGGGCTCACCGTGCAGCGCGTCGTAGAGCCAGGCCCGCGCGAGCGCCCAATCGGACTTCACGGTCCGCGGCGAGACGTCCAGCGCGGCCGCGGTCTCCTCCACGCTCAACCCCGCGAAGAATCGGCACTCGACGACGCGGGCCTGCCTGGGTGCGAAGGTCTCGAGTCGGGCGAGGGCGTCGTCGAGGTCGAGGAGCTCGTCGGCGAAGGCATCGACGGTGGCATGCTCCTCGTCGAGGGTGACCGCGGCCACGCCTCCCCCTCGTTTCGCCGTGCCCCGGCGCCGCGCCGCATCGACCAGGACCTGCCGCATCGCGCGCGCGGCCGAGCCGTAGAAGTAAGCGCGACCCTTCCGCGTCACGCGTGCGTCGTCGGCCAGCCGCAGATACGCCTCGTGGACGAGCTCCGTGGTCTGGATCGTCGGGAACCCGTGCTCGCGAGCGAGCTGGCTCCGGGCCATGCGGCGCAGCTCCTCGTAGATGATGGGCACCAGCTCCCGGAGCGGCGCGGCATCGGAGGAATCGGCGGCTTGGAGGATGGTGGTCGTGACGCTCATCGCGGGTCTATTGGGGGGTCGCACGCAAGATACAGCGTGAGTGGTCGGGTCGACAACGGTGGGGGCCGTTCTCGGTGGCGGGTCGTCCGATTCGACGGCTCGCCCTCTTCGTCGGCGGCCGGCCTTCCGGCGCTCTCGCGTCCGCGTTGCCCCTATTCCGCCCATATCACGCAGGTACGGACAGGAGCGGTTCTCGAGCGGTCGCTCGAACGATCAACGAACCAGGGAGCATACTCATGAACCTGCGCGTACCCGGCAGTAGTCGAAACTTCCTCGCCGTCGCAACCCTCGTGGCGGTCGCGCTGCTCGTGGGCGGATGCGCGGACGAGGAGCGCCACACGCTCGGCCCGACGGCGGTGGAGGAGGAAGCGTCACCCTCGGAGTCGACGCCCCGGGCGGTCCAGCC
Source organism: uncultured Gemmatimonadaceae bacterium (assembly GCA_964410055.1). GTDB lineage: Bacteria > Gemmatimonadota > Gemmatimonadetes > Longimicrobiales > RSA9 > CALBZE01. The sequence continues at coordinate 6,433 of CAYPGK010000083.1, forward strand.
GGCGCTGTCGATCCAGCTCGAATGCACGGCCGACGTGCGCGCCGGACGGCTCTCCTGCCTCGACCCTGCGGCGCCAACGGGCGCGCCGGCCGGCATCACGGCCGCGCTTTCGCCCGGCCAGCTGATCGTGGGCTCGCAGGACAAGCTGGTGCGGCTGACCAGCTCCAACGTCTGCTTCGGGGGTCAGTGCGGGGGCACGGGCACCAAGATGGATAGGGACATCTTCAGAGCGGACGTCACGGTCGAGAACTTGATGGGCCAGGCGCTCGGTACGCTGGATGGCAAGAAGCCGACTCCAAACGGCGTGCGCATCTTCTTCGAGAGTAGTCCGAAGGTCATCGGGGGAACAGGCACGGTCACGGTGGCGAATCCCGACGGCCTCGCGACCTTCACCGCGGCGAACCAGCCCTACTTCCAGTACGGCGGGGCCTCTTCACCGCAGGCACTGGGCGACGACGGAATACTCTCGACCGAGGAGATCAGCGCGCCGCGGACGTGGAGGTGGAAGGTTGCCGAAGGCGTCCAGTCGTTCGCCTTCCGTGTCGCCGTGAGCGCCGCGGTCGCGAACAAGGAGGCGTTGGGCAAGGTGCGGTTCGGGGCTGGTGCGATCGCCACGGGACACGGCGCGCACACGTGTGCACTGGCGGATGACGGTGCCGCTTATTGCTGGGGTCGCAACGACTGGGGTCAATTGGGCACCGGTAATACGACGACTTTAGAGATTCCTGCACCGGTCGCGGGCGGCCACACCTTCACCTGGATCGCTACCGGCTTTACCTACACTTGCGGCGTTCGCGTCGATGGCAAGGTCCTCTGCTGGGGCGGCCGGGGCAGCGGCGCGATCGGTGACGGTGTTGATGACCCGGTAGGAAGAGCTCTCGAGCCGCAAGAGGTCGACAGCGACGAAACGTTCCGGTTCGTCACAGCCGGTCACACCCACGTCTGCGCGTTGACGGTGGACGGTAGGGCGTACTGCTGGGGCGTCGGAACCTCGGGTAGACTCGGCAATGGTTCGGTGTCCAAACAGACGCGACCGGTTGCCGTCGAACAGGACGACCTCGTCTTCGTCGACCTGGTCGCTGCGCACAGCCACACATGTGGCCTCACGACCACCGGGAGCGTGTACTGCTGGGGCAGCAACGAATATGGCCAGCTCGGGATCGGGGGGGGTGGTGGAGCGGCGGCGTCCTATCCCACTCAGGTCAGCGGCGGTCTGACGTTCCGATCCCTGATCCAAGGCGCGGCGAACGCGACGTGCGCGATCACCGTCGATGGCGTGACGTACTGCTGGGGCGCTGGCGAGAACCACGTGCTCGGCACGGGAGATGAGAAGGTCCGCTCCGGGCCGACTCCGGTTCTGGGCGGCAAACCCGAGTTCGCCAGCGTCGCCGGGTCGTCTACCCATACATGCGCGGTCACGGTCGGCGGCGCCGCCTACTGCTGGGGAATCAATGATCGAGGCCATCTGGGTAACGGGACGCAGGATCCCTCACCGTTGCCCGGGCTCGTGGCGGGCGGCCTCAGCTTCTCGAGCATATCGGTCGGTAGTTTGATCAGTTGCGGTATCACCACCGACGGCGAGGCGTACTGCTGGGGGGAGGCCGGGGCGCAACAGGGGACCGGCGTCCTGAGTGTCGCTCTGGAACCGCGCCGAGTCGTCGCTCCCGAGGGCATCGTATGGAAGACCGTTCCGTAGCGGCGGCCACTCTGCCGTGGCGCGATCCGATGAGAACCGTACCTTGAAAAAAGGAGATCGATGATGAAGCCGTTGAACGAGTCGACGCGAGTATCCGAGGTCCCGCTGAACGCCGAAGTCGAGAACGCCGCGCTCCGTCGCCCGTGGCGGGCGCCGACCCTGGACCCCCTGCCGCCGCTGACGGAGCTGACGTTGCAGAGCTTCGTTCCCGGCGAGGGCTGGATCGGCGAAGGCGGTGGCAGTACGGTCTTCTGACCACGTTAGCCCGCCCCCGCCCCCGAAGCGCCGTAATGTCGAGGCGGTATGGGTGCGTCGGGCACCGCGCGGGCGTGCCGGACGCGGCACGCCCGCGTCGCCCCTCGATCGTTCGTTTCACGCAGGTAGAGGTGGGAGCGGCCCTCGAGCCGTGGAGTTTGTCGACCAACGGACGCTTCGGAGGAGATCGATGAACCTGCGTGATCCTGGCGGGAGTCGGACCTTCCGCATCGTCACCCGGGTCGTGACCGTCGTGCTACTCGTGAGCGCCTGCGCCGACGAGCAGGCGCTCACGTTCGGCCCGACTGCGGAAGCGGACGGAGCGCCATCCGGCAAGCCGTCGCCCGTCGCGAATCCAGGGACGTTTTCGAGCGAACTCCACTGCACGGCCGACGTGCGCATCGGCCGGGTCACCTGCGAGGTGCCCGAGCATGCCCCGGTCGCACGGATCGGCGCCCACGCGCCGGCTGCGCCGGGCGACCTGGTCGTGGGCTCGCAGGGGAAGCTGGTCCGGCTGGCGAGTTCCAACGTGTGCTTCGAGGCGCAGTGCGAGGGTGGTACGGTGGGGAGCGGGATCTTCCAGGCGGACGTCACCGTTCAGAACCTGATGGGTCAAGCCCTCGGTACGACGGATGGTGAAACGCCGGATCCGGATGGCGTGCGGGTCTTCTTCGTGTCGGACCCCGAGGTCACCGGGGGATCGGGAGCGGTCCGGGTAGCGAACGCCGATGGCACGGCGGAGTTCACTTCTTCGGGCCAGTCGTATTTCCAATACGGTGGCGGAGTGACCCCCGATGCGCTCGGCGAGGACGGAATCCTCACGACCGAGGAGGTGAGTGAACCCCGGACGTGGATGTGGGAGGTCTCGCCGGGAGTCGAGGCCTTCGTTTTCACCGTTGCGGTGAGCGCGGCGGCGCCGAACATGGAGGCGCTGGACAAGGTGCGTGTCGGTGGGAGGGTGATCACTGCCGGTACGCATCACACCTGCGCGTTGACGGGAGACGGCAAAGCGTACTGTTGGGGCGCCAACGGCTACGGGCAACTCGGCAACGACGATACGGAGGATTCTTCAGTGCCCGTACCGGTCTCGGGAGAGCACACCTTCACCTGGATCGATGCCGGAGAGCGTAGTACGTGCGGCGTTCGAACCGATGGCAAGGTGTTCTGCTGGGGAGCGCGAGCTCTGGGCAGGATCGGTGATGGGGATACCACGGGCCTCGCTCTCGTCCCGCATGAGGTCGACAGCGAGGATGTGTTCGTATCCGTTTCCGTCGCCCCGGAGCACGCCTGTGCACTGACCGCGGATGGGAGGGCGTTCTGCTGGGGGACGAATCTCTTCGGCAGGCTGGGCGTCGGCACGACGAGCGACCACTTTCGACCGGCGGCCGTCCGCCAGGGAGATCTCGTCTTCTCCGAGCTGGTCGCCGGATCTGCCCACACCTGCGCCCTCACTGCCAACGGAAAGGCGTACTGTTGGGGATACAATGCCACCGGGAGGCTCGGTATCGGTGAGGCGCCCGGGTCACAGAGGACGGCGCCAGTGGAGGTGATCGGAGGCGTGACCTTCCGGAGTCTGGCAACGGACGTACGGAGTCACACCTGCGGTATCGCCGTGGACGGCAGAGCCTACTGCTGGGGCGCGGGTGGGGAGCACCAGCTCGGAACGGGCGAGGCAACGGCTCAGGCCGAGCCCGCCGCCGTTGCCGGAGGGAAACCCGAGTTCGCGTCCATGACTGGCGGCGCCTCATACACCTGTGCTGTCACGGTGGGTGGCGCGGCGTACTGTTGGGGATCCAACACCAATGCGCAACTCGGGATCGGGACGCAGGGCGGCGCTCCAACACCGACACCGCGGCTCGTCGTGGGCGGCCTGAGCTTCTCCAGCATCTCGGCTGCGACCGCCTCTCACAGCTGCGGGATCACGACCGAAGGCGTGGCCTACTGCTGGGGGAGCAATACGGCGGGTCGGCTGGGAATCGGTACGGAAGGCGACATCTTCCCCGAACCCACCCGTGTCGCCGCCCCCGGCGGCGTCTCCTGGAAGACCGGACCCTAGTGCGAGCGATTCCACTGTAGCGCGAACATGATCGAACCCGTACCTTCGCGCCGAGGAGATCGAGTATGCGATCCTCGAGCCAGACGAATGGAGAGATCCAGACCATGGCGAAGGCCGAGACGGAAGGAACCGAGCCGCGTCGCCCCTGGCGGGGTCCGGCGTCGGAGGCGCTGCCGCGGTCGAAGGAGCTGACGCTCCCGAGTGCGATCGAGGGCTCGGGGATCATCGATGGCGGCGGGGCGAGCACGGTCTTCTGAGTGAGTGAAGGGCCCCCTCGCCGACGCCGTCGGGGAGGGGGCTTTTCCGTGCGTTGCGACCGCGGGGTGGAAGGCCGAGACCCGCGTTCGCGACGGGGGTGAGACAATGTTACTCGGATTCGCGATCACGCAGCACTGCAACCTCCGCTGTCCGCACTGCATCCGCGACGACGTGGAAACGGTGCGGGAGCTGGAGCCCGAGCTGATCGGGCGCGTCCTGGACGACGCGCTCGAGCTCTGGGGCGAGGTCACGGTCAGCCTGACGGGCGGCGAACCGTTGATCCATCGTCGATTCGGGGAGATCGTCGAGACGATCGCATCTCGCGGCGTGCCTTACCGCTTCGTCTCGAACGGCTGGCACCTGAAGCGGATCGTGCCCCTCCTCCGCCGCCACCCCCCTCAGTCGATCCGGCTCTCCCTCTCGGGCGCCGACGAGGCGGTCCACGATGCCGAGCGTGGACGTGGCAGCTATCGACGCGTCCTCCTCGGCGCGGCGCTCCTGACGCACCTCGGCATCCCGAGCTTCCTGTCGATCGTGATCGACCGCCGCGACCGGCACCAGATCCGGGAAGCGGCGGAGCTCGCCGAGGCGCTCGGGTGCATCGGTATCCACTACATCCTGCCGCAGCCGGTGACCGGGAGTCTGGAGCGCGGGACGGACCTGGATCCGGCGGAGTGGTGGCAGGTCGCACGAGAGATCCGTGCGCTCGCGCGCGAGCCCGGCCGCAGGACGCGGATCCGGCTCGACTACGGCGCGCCGTTCGACGGCGAGGAGCCGTTGTGCGACACCTTCGCGCTGCGCCGCGTCTACGTCGACTGCCATGGCCGGCTCTCGACCTGTTGTCAGCTCTCCGAGTACGGCTTCAACGAGAACGACGTCGTCGCCGACCTGACGCGTGAGTCGCTCCGGGAGGCGTGGCCCCGCTACATCGATCGTCTCGAGGCGCAGCGCGCCGCGAGCGCCCCGCCCGCGGATGGCGGCGACGAGTTCGACGCGCTTCCGTGCATCCGCTGCGCCCGAGCGATCGGGAAGATGGAGTGGGTACGCGCCTACCCGGACTCGGTGTGGAGTAGGGCGGCGGTCGGGAACGTGCCGAGGCTGGTGCAGCTCGAGGCTCGTTGAGCGGACCGCCCGACGAGGCGCTTACGGGCGCAGCCGTGATCGAGTGCGCGTGCCTGCCCCCGGCCCGATTCGGACAAAACGCCGGGGCCGCGTGGGCGGCCCCGGCGTGATGCCCCGGAAGGCGCCCTTCAGCCCGGGCATCTTAGCTGGTCCGAGGTCAGCCGGTGGCTCCAGTGTTCGAAGTCGATCCCGAGAAGGGGGCCAGACCCAGGAGGGGACGGTCGCTGCGGTTGTAGCGCAGCCGGAGTGTGTGATAGGAGTCCCGGACATCGTACTGGATCTTGTGTCCAGGCGGATGTAGTCGACTACCCGTAGCCGCCTTGTCCCGAAGGGATCGTACTCGCCGGTGAAGAAACCGAGGATCGAAAAGTGGGATCCCATCTCGACGCCGAGCATCGTCATCTCGCTCGCGCTCATCCCGGAGAATTCGTGATCGGCTCTCCCGCCGATGATCGAGAAGAAGAACTCGGCGATGCCGATCCGGAACTCGGAGTACGGTGTCGGTCGTGCGCTGGGTCGCGCGATCGAGTGATCGGTGTTCGCCGCGGCCGCCGAGCGGCCGAGCGCCGACCCGGCGGTCGCTGCGGGC
>CAYPGK010000084.1:0-2643 GCA_964410055.1 uncultured Gemmatimonadaceae bacterium
TCGACTGGCTGGCGTCGCCGGTGCGGCGGTGGCGCGAGCGGTCGAAGTCGCGCATGCCGAGGGGGCGCACGAGGTCGGCCTCGAGGGCGTCGTAGATGCTCCGGCCGGTCTCCTGCTCGAAGATGGTGCCGAGCGCGTTGAAGTCCCAGTTGTTGTAGAGGTAGTACTCGCCGGGGGCTTTGGAGCCGCGCGGAGGCGCGTGGGCGAGGTCGTCGCCGGCGTTGGAGGCGGCGTGGTAGATCCCCGAGCGCGCGGCGAGCAGGTGCGCGACCGTCGCCTGCTTCTCCCGGTCCGAGAGCCCGCCGATGTCGTCGATCCCGAGCTCGGCCAGCGTCTTGTCCAGGTCGATCGCGCCCCTCTCGACGTAGATCCCGTAGAGCATGGAGAGGATGCTCTTGCGGACGGAGGCGACGTAGCTGACGGTCTCGACGTCGCCGTACTCGAAGAGGACGCGGCCGCCGACGACGGCCATCATCCCCGTGGTCGCGAGGGTGGAGAGCCGTTCGCGGACGCGTTCGAGCCCCTCGCTCGACCAGCCGACGTCCTCGGGGCGCTCGATGCGCTCCCATTCGGCGCCGGGGAAGACGGGGGCGGCGAGGGTCGTCGAGGCGGGTGTGGGCGGTGGCGCGCCGGTGGGCGCGCGGCTCGAGACGCCGGCGGGCGCGCAGGCGGCGACGCCGAGCGCCAGGGCGAGTGCGAGCGGAAGGGCGAAGGTGCGTGCCCGGGCGGGGTCAGACACCCGGGCCAGCGCCGCCGCAACCGTCAGGCGGCGGGTCGCGTCATTCTCTCGGGTCGTCCGGCCGACGAGAGTCATCTGCGTCCTCCGGAGCTATCGGGTCAGCGGGCGGCCGCATCGCTAGCGACCTCCGTCCGGACCGCCTCCAGCACGCGAGCGATGAGCCCGTCGACGGCGCGGCCCTCGATCCAGCGGACGACGACGACGAGGTCGTGGTCGGGGTCGACCCAGATGACGTTCTGTCCGGCGCCGAGCGCGAAGAAGCTCGATTCGGGCGCGCTCTTGTACTGCTGCCGGTCCGTGTTCAGCCACCACATGAGGCCGTAGCGGGGCATGAGCTCGGTCGGTGTGGTCGCCTCGTCGATCCAGCGCTCGGAGAGGATGCGCTTGCCGTCCCACTCGCCGCGGCGCAGGTGCAGGTAGCCGAAGCGGGCGTGGTCGAGTGTGCTGATGAAGAAGCCGCCGCCCCAGTGCCCGCCGCCGCTGACCGACTGGACGCGTCGGCCGTCGATCTCGACGTACGAGTTGTGGTAGCCGTGCCACTCCCAGGTGTCCGAGGCGCCGATCGGGTCCATGACGAGCTCCCTGAACACCTCAGGGAGCGGGCGACGCCAGACGCGGAGCAGCGAGAGCGCGGCGCGGTTGACGCGCACGTCGTTGTACTCCCAGAAGGTGCCGGGCGCCTGGAGCTCGCGGTCCTGGCCGCGGCGGCGGTCGGCCTGGTCGGGCTTGCCCCAGAGCGTCCCCTCCCACTCGCTGGTCTGCTGGAGGAGCATGCGCCAGGTGATCGGCGCGTTGTGCGGGCTCGTGAAGCCGTCGTCTTCGGGCGGCATGTAGTCGGCGACGCGGTCGTCGAGCGAGCGGATCAGCCCGCGGTCGAGCGCGAGCCCGGCCGTCGTGGCCAGGTAGCTCTTGGCGATGCTGAACGTCATGTCGACGCGCTCGAGGTCGCCCCACTCGGCCACGATGTAGCCGTTCTTGACGATCACGCCGGCCGGCGCGCCGCGCTCCTTCACCGGCCCGATCAGCTCGCCCCACTCGTTCGCGGTGAGCGACGATTCCTCGAGCGCGCGGCGCAGGTCGTGCGGCCAGGAGGTCTCGTTCGCGAGCGCGTAGGCGACGACGCTGTCGACCAGCGCGGGGTCCATCCCGACCTCCGCGGGGCTCCTGCGCTCCCATTCGCCCTTCGGCGGGAAGTAGTGCCCGGTCGACGTGCTCGATTGTGCGAGCGCCGGCGCGGCGAAGAGAAGGGGGAGGGCGAGGGAGGCGAGGAGCGAAAGGAGCGGCGCGCCGAAGCGCACGCCTTCGCGGTGGCCGGCTCTGGGCGAGCCGTGCGTCTGGCGATCCCGGATCTTCGACATACGTATCCTCCGTCGGGCTGGCGTGACTGGCCCGGGCTGGCGGCAGACGGGCCCGGAGCGCGGGCCGGTGTCCGAGGAGGCCGGCGGGCGGCTCACCCCGGGAGCGTGATCTCGGGCTTTTCCGGGTGCGGCCGGTAGAGGATCGCGGTGCGGCCGATGACCTGCACCAGCTCGGCGCCGTCGATGCGGGAGGCCAGATCCTCCGCGGTTTCACGCGCGGGTGCGGGGGCGGCCTCGAGGACCTTGACCTTGAGCAGCTCGCGCGTGTTGAAGGCGCCCTCGACGGTGCGGACTACGGCTTCGGTCACGCCCTCCTTCCCGATCTGGAGGATCGGCTTGAGGGGGTGCGCCAGGGATTTCAGGTACGCGCGCTGCTTGGAGGTCAGGGGCACGGGGGTCGCTCCGTGGGCTAAGTGGGTTTGCCGGGTGGCCGGAGCGCGGCGGCGGGCGGGGCCCCCCCCCCCCCCCCCCCCTACCCCCCCCCCCCCCCCCCGCCCCCCCGCGCCAAAGACAAAACCTCGGCGGCCCGGCGCACCCGCCCCCCGG
>CAYPGK010000084.1:2653-12338 GCA_964410055.1 uncultured Gemmatimonadaceae bacterium
GGGGGGGGGGGGGGGGGGGGGGGGGGGGCGCCCCCCCCCCCCGCCGCCGTTTACGCCAGCCCGACGATCGTGCCGTCCGGCTCGATCGACATACGCTCGGCGGCCGGGCTCTCCGGCAGCCCGGGCATCGTCATGATGTCGCCGGTCTGGACGACGACGAAGCCGGCGCCGGCCGAGGGACGCACCTCGCGGACCGTGATGCGGAAGCCGCGCGGGCGGCCGAGCCGCGTCGGGTCATCGGAGAACGAGTACTGCGTCTTGGCCATGCAGACGGCGGCGTTGCCGAGGCCGATCTGCTCGAGGCGCTCGAGCTCCCGCCTGGCCGCGGGGAGGTAATCGACGCCGTCTGCGCCGTAGATCTCGCGCGCGATCGTCTCGATCTTGGTCGTGAGCGGCTGCTCGAGGTCGTAGAGCGGCCGGAAGTTGGCCTCGCCCCTGGCGATGGTGTCGGTCACGGCGTCGGCCAGCTCGAGGACGCCCTCGCCGCCCTTGCCCCACGGATCCGCGACGGCGACCGGGACGCCGATCGACTCGATCGTGCGGACGAAGGTCTCGATCTCCGCGTCGGTGTCCGAGGTGAAGCGGTTCAGCGCGACGACGGGCGGCACGCCGAACTTCTTCACGTTCTCGACGTGCGCGATGATGTTCTCCATCCCGCGCTCGAGGGCGGCGACGTCCTCCTTGCCGAGCTCCGAGCGCGGCACGCCGCCGTTCATCTTGAGCGCGCGGATCGTGCCGACGACGACGGCGGCATCGGGGCTGAGGCCGCCGGTGCGGCACTTGATGTCGAAGAACTTCTCCGCGCCCAGGTCGGCGCCGAAGCCGGCCTCGGTGACGACGATGTCGCCGAAGGTCAGGCCGGCGCGCGTCGCGATGAGCGAGTTGCAGCCGTGGGCGATGTTGCCGAAGGGCCCGGCGTGGACGAAGGCGGGCGTGCCGCCGAGCGTCTGAACGAGGTTCGGCATGATCGCGTCCTTGAGCAGGAGCGTCATGGCGCCCTCGGCGCCGAGGTCGCGGGCGCGCACCGGCTGCCGGTCGTGCGTGTAGGCGACGATGATGTCGCCGAGCCGCCGCTTGAGGTCCTCCAGGTCGCTGGCGAGCGCGAAGATCGCCATGATCTCCGAGGCGGTCGTGATCATGAAGCCGTCCTCGCGCGGCACGCCGCCGGTCACGCCGCCCAGCCCGATCACGATGTTGCGCAGCGCGCGGTCGTTCATGTCCACCGCACGGCGCCAGACGACGCGCCGGGGATCGATCCCGAGCGAGTTCGGGCGGTGCAGGTGGTTGTCGAGCAGCGCCGCCAGGAGCGAGTGCGCCGACGTGATCGCGTGGAAGTCACCCGTGAAGTGCAGGTTGATGTCGGCCATCGGCACGACCTGCGAGTAGCCGCCGCCGGCCGCGCCGCCCTTGACGCCGAAGACCGGGCCGAGGCTCGGCTCGCGCAGGCAGAGGACCGGGTTGCGGCCGCGCAGGTTGAGCGCATCGGCCAGCCCGACCGAGACCGTCGACTTCCCCTCGCCCGCGGGCGTGGGGTTGATCCCCGTCACCAGCACGAGCTTCCCCTTCGGCTCACCGCGGGCGCGGATCGCCTCGAGGGGGATCTTCGCCTTGTAGCGACCGTACGGCTCGATCTCGGTGTCGGAGAGCCCCAGCTTCGCCGCGATCTCGGTGATCGGCTGGAGCTTTGCGGACTGTGCGATTTGAATGTCCGTGAGCATGGAATTCCTCGAAGCGATGGTACTGCCGTCTTGCGACGCGGGTGTGGTGACCGTTCTCACGCGTACGCCGAATGAACACGACGTCGGGCGCACCGACTCGTGCGTGTCCCAGATGGCCGGGCCAACGAGCCCGACGCGGTGGCTATTCTGCGCAGATGTCGCGGTCCCGGCAAGGTCTGGCGGCCGCGCGGCTCACACATCGATCCGGATCCGGTGAACGACCATGGGGCTCCAGCTCTCGGGGAACTCCGGCAACGGGCAGTCCTCGGGCACGATGACGGCGTACTCGGGCGCGGGGCCGAGCACCATCTGCCGTTGCCAGACGCGCGATTCGGCGGGGCGCAGCCGCTGCAGGTCATCGTGGAACTCCCCGTACTCCCAGCCTTCCGGCTTGCTGACCCAGATGCAGACGGACGTCGCAGCTGGCACGACATCAGGCGCCGGTGAGTCGGGTTCGAGGTCCTCGTCCTGCGCGCGCATGAGTCGGTACAGGCCACCGACGCCGCTGGCCGACATCCTCGCGATACGGTCGTGTGTGGCGCGCGCGTGCACGGAGACGGCGGCTCGCTCGAGCGCGTCGAGCGCCGCGGAGCTCGCGATCAGGTACCAGTCCTCGTAGCCGGTACCTTCGGGGAGCCACCCGGCACCGGTGATCCGGTGCGACTCGGACGCGACGAAGCCCGCGGCGGCGTCGACGCGGCCGAGGGCTTCGTGAAAGTCACGCAACGCGTGCTCGTACTCGCGGATGTTCGTCTCGGGGCGAGGTTGGTGCCAGAAGACGTACGCGTGCATGGGCCTCGCCGGGGTTCGAGGAGCCGTACGGGCGGCGGTGGGCCGGGGAGGCGGCCCCGCCGATGGAGCTCGAGGTTGCTACTTCGCGCGGGCAGGGCTCACGGCCCCGCCTTCACCACTTCGTGGACCTGGACGTACTCCACGTCCAGCGCGTCCCTCGTGATCCCGACCACGTAGTCGCGCCACGCGGAATCGGGCGATCCAACCGAGAGCGCGGCACTGCGTTCCATGGCCGTTCTCCTTCGGCAACGAGCGTGTGTAACCCGAAGGTAAATTCGTCGGCGAGCCGGGGGCAACGGTCCCGTGAGTCCGTGGTCTTGTACCTGAAGCGCCCGGCGTCGAAATTGGCGTCCGGACGGCACGCCGGCCGGCGGGCTCCACCGGGCGCCGGCGTCTCGCCCCGCCGGCGGGGTTGCGTTCAGGGATGCGCGACGCCAAGATGGTTCCGCTCGCGGGGCCCACGTCAGGGGATCGGACGCCGGCCACCCCGTGGATCTCTCCCCGGCCGCGGCGCGCACCCATTCGACTCACAGGAGCGCGACGATGAACCGGGCCCTTCCATACCTCGTCCTCACCCTCATCGCTTCCGCGTGCGCCGGCGGCACTCCCGACCCGGCGGACACGGCGGAGGACGCAGTCGAGCCAACGGCCGAGGCCACCTCGCTGCTGGGTGAGCCGTTGTATCCCGCAGAGCCGGATCCGGCGACGCGGGCGAAGCTCGAGCGCGACCTGGCGGAGGCGCGCGCCGCCCACGCGAGATCGCCGGACGACGCCGATGCGATCATCTGGCTCGGTCGTCGCCTTGGCTATCTCGGCCGCTATCGCGACGCGATCGCGACCTTCACGGAAGGGATCGAGAAGCACCCGGAGGATGCGCGGCTCTACCGGCACCGCGGACACCGGTGGATCACGGTCCGGCAGTTCGATCGGGCGATCGCCGACCTCGAGCGCGCCGCGGCGCTCGTCCGCGGCAAGCCGGACGAGATCGAGCCCGACGGCGCGCCGAACGCCTTCAACATCCCCCGCACGACGCTCCAGTTCAACATCTGGTACCACCTCGGCCTTGCCCGGTACCTGAAGGGCGACTTCGCCGGGGCGCTGGATGCGTACCGCGCGTGCATGGACGTGGCGACGAACGACGACATGATCGTCGCGACGGCGGACTGGATGTACATGACGCTGCGCCGTCTCGGGCGCGAGCGGGAGGCCGCGGCGGTGCTCGATCGCGTCTACCCCGAAATGGAGATCATGGAGAACGGGGCGTACCACCGTCGTCTGCTCATGTACAAGGGCGTCATCCCCGCCGAAGCGCTCCTGGCCGACGACGGCGACTCGCTCCAGCTCGCGACCCAGGGGTACGGCGTCGGGAACTGGTACCTCTACAACGGCGACGCGGCGCGGGCGCGTCAGGTCTTCCACCGGATCCTCGAGATCGGGCAGTGGGCCGCCTTCGGCCACATCGCCGCGGAGGCGGATCTGAGCCGGATGTGAGCCCGCCCCGGGCCGGACACGTACACGTCGCGGACCCGCGCCCGGCAGGAGGCGCCCGTTCCTGGCACGCGGCTGGCACCATCGAGGGAAGCGCCGATCACTCCCTGGAGGTGGACATGCCGGACGCCAGATCGACCCTCGAGCGTTTCCTGGAAGCGATCGAGTCCGCGGACACGGAGCGGATGCTCGAACTTCTGAGCGACGACGTCACGATCGAAACCGAGCTGCTGGAAACGCCGGTCCGCGGCAAGCAGATGGTGCGGCAGCTCCTCGATGGCGCGATGGACGCCTACGAGTCCGTTCGCCTGGAAGACCCGATGATCGTCGCCTCCGACGGCGCGGGTGCCGTGCTGGTCCGCGCGCACGCCCGCTTCCGGGGCGACATGGAGTTCTTCGGCGAAACGCTCCACACGGCAGGCAAGGAGCTGAGCCTTGCCGCCGCCGCCTTCGTGCGGGTCGACGAATCGGGCAAGATCTCTTGGCTGATGCGCGTGCGGGACACCTTCGCCCTCATCCGTCAGCTCGGGATCTCCACAGAACAGATGGAGCGCATCATCCGGGGCTTCGAGGAGGAGATGGGTCCCGGGCGGAAAGCGGCGTGAGCGAGGGGGGCCGCCCCCTCGCCCCTCCCCGCCGCCGCCGCTACATTCCCCGGCATGAACGACGAATTTGACATGCAGGCCGCGGAGGCGCGCGTCCGTGCGCTCCGCGACGTGGTGAGCGCCGTCGCCGACCGGCTCGAGGCGGGCGGGACGGTGGAGATCCCGGAGATCCTCGAGCGGCTGCGCGGCGCCGTCGCGGCGGTCGAGGACGACGACCTCGGCCCGGACGCTTCGATGATCCGCACGCAGTTCGACGCGATGTTCGAGCGGCTGGGCCCGCTCGCGGAGGCGCACCCCGGGCCGGTCGCCGCGGATTCGCTCGGGCTCCCGGGCGATGCCCGCTTCTTGCGCGACATGGCCGACTTCCTCACGCGCCGCTACGGCCTGGAGGACGAGGAATGAAGCGGATCCGTCTCGGCGACGTCGCCGATGAGGGCGTGTCGCACGACCCCGAGATCAAGAAGCGCGTCCTGCTCCGCAACGGCGAGGTCCCGCACGTGACGACCTTCGCGCAGTCGCGCTTCCTCCCCGGCCAGACCGCAACCGAGCACGCGCACGCCGACATGTACGAGATCTTCCTGGTCGAGTCCGGGACCGGCGTGGTCCGGATCGACGGCCGGAACCACCCCCTGGAGCCCGGCACCTGCATCGTCATCGAGCCCGGCGAGCGGCACAGCATGGCGTGCACGGGCGAGGAGCCTCTGGTGCTGACGTACTTCGGGATCGTGGAGTGAGGGTGGGGCAGGCGGTCCGGATCTAGGAGGCGCGGTTCGTGGGGGCGCGGTTCGTGGAGGTCGGGCCGACCCGTGGGCGGTGGCCGGCACGCGCATCGCGTCGGAGGAGAGGGGTGGCATCACGGTAATGCCAGTGGCGGAGGCGCGGGCGGTCGCTGGAGCGAGCGAGCGTGTGTCCGAGCGGGCGGGGCAGGGGCAGGCGGTGGATGGGCGGAGGCGGTAGGCGGTGGACGGGTGGGTGGTAGGGCGGGGCGGGGGCGCGAGTTCGAGAGCGAGCGGATGCGACCGCCCGCGCCAGAGCAGTCGATGCGACTGCCCATGCCGCAGCGCGCGAGCGACCGCCCGCGCCGGAGCAAGCCGATACGACCACCCGCGCCGGAGCGCCGTAGCCATGCCGGAGGCACCATGACCCCCACCTTCGACCTCCAGGGCCACCGCGGCGCGCGCGGGCTCCTCCCGGAGAACACGATCCCCGCCTTCCTCCTGGCCATCGAGCTGGGCGTTACGACGGTCGAGCTCGACGTCGTCGTCACGCGCGACCACCGCCTGGTCGCGTCCCATGACCCGTGGTTCGACCCGCGCTTCTGCACCCGTCCGGACGGCCGTCCGGTGAGCGAGGCCGACCGCGAGCGCTTCCCGATCTACCGACTCGAATACGAATACGTCGCCGCTTTCGACTGCGGGCGCCGCGGCCACCCCGACTTCCCGCGCCAGCGACCGCTCCCCGTGTCCAAGCCGCTTCTTTCGGATGCGATCCGGGCGGTCGAGGCGCGGGTGGAGGAGCTCGGCCGCGCGCCCGTGTGGTACAACATCGAGACGAAGAGCCGGCCGGAGTGGGACGGCACGCTCCAGGCGCCGCCCGCGGCGTTCGTGCGGCTGCTCTACGACGAGCTCGCCGCGCTCGGCGTGCTCGGGCGGACGATCGTGCAGTCGTTCGACGTGCGCACGCTGCGCGTGCTCCGGGCGCTGGATTCGGAGGTCGCGACGTCGCTGCTGGTGGAAGCGGGCGCGGCGCCGGTCCCCGGCGCCTCCCGCCTCCCCTCCGACCTCGCCCGCCTCGGCTTCGTCCCCGAGATCTACAGCCCCGACTACATCCTGGTGGACGGGCCGCTCGTGGCGGAGGCGCACGCGGCGGGGATGCGGGTGATCCCCTGGACCGTGAACGACGCCGAGGCGATGGAGCGGCTGATCGGCCTCGGCGTCGATGGTCTGATCACGGACTATCCGGATGTGGGGATGGAGGTGGCGACCCGCCTCATCCCCTCCTCATCCCCGCAGCCAGCCCCTGCTTCGCCGCCCGGCGCGCAGGGAGGAACCCGCCGACCAGCCCCATGACCCCGGCGAAGATCATCCCCTGGAGCAGGATCTCGGGCGAGATCCGGAACGCGAAGGTCAGCTCGCCGAACGACTGCCAGTTCATCGTGCTGGTCTGGATGCCGTTGATCGGCAGGGCGAGGAGGCAGCCGATCGCACCGCCGGCGAGTGCGATCACGACCGCCTCGACGAGGAAGGAGGCCATCACGCTGCGGCGCTGGAAGCCGAGCGTCTGGAGGACGGAGATCTCGCGCGCCCGCGAGGCGACCATCGCGTCCATCGTGTTGATCGCGCCGAAGACGGCCCCGATCGCCATGACCAGGGTCACGAAGAAGGCGATGAACTCGAGCACCCCGCCGAGGAACTGGGCCTGCTCGGCGAAGAAGTCCGACTCGCGCTTGGCCTGGAGCTGGAGGCGCGGGTCGGCTTCGATGCGCTCCACGAGTTGATCGAAGGCGGCGGGGTCGGCCAGCCGGACCGTGACGGACTGATAGACCGGGCCGCGGAAGGCGGCCATCATCGTCTCGGCATCGCCCCAGACCTCGGACTCGAAGGCGCTGCCCTCGGCCTCGAAGTGCCCGACGACGGTGAAGTCCTGCTGGCCGAAGCGGAGCGTGGCCCCGATCTCGACGTCGCGCATGCGCCCGACCAGCCCGCGCCCGACGATGACCTCCGCGTGGCCGGGCTCGAATGCGCGCCCTTCGACGATCCTCACCTCGTCGCGCAGCTCGAACACTTCGGCGGATACGCCGCGCACGGGCATGTGCGTCTCGCTGCCGTCCAGGCGCGGTTT
This sequence comes from uncultured Gemmatimonadaceae bacterium, assembly GCA_964410055.1. Lineage (GTDB taxonomy): Bacteria > Gemmatimonadota > Gemmatimonadetes > Longimicrobiales > RSA9 > CALBZE01. The sequence goes on from CAYPGK010000084.1 coordinate 10,098, forward strand.
GGAGACCACGACGAAGAGGTCCGCCGAGGCGATCGGCCTGCCGTCCGGGAGTTTCGCGACCTCGGGGAGCGCGCGCACGATCGCGGCCTGGTCGCGGCCGATCCCGCTCGAGATCTCGCTGTCCGCGCCCTGGCGCAGCAGCATCACGTTGTCGGTGCGGCCGGTCGAGATCATCGCCGAGCGGAACCCGTTCGCCAGCGCGAGCATCCCGACGAAGGTGAGGACGACGAAGGCGATGCCGAGCGCCGTCGCCAGGCTCGTCGCAGGGCGGTGCAGCACGCTCCTGATGTTGTAGATCAGCGGGATCTTCATGCCACGTACCTCAGCGCGTCGGTGACCTTGAGCCGTGCGGCCTGCCAGGCGGGGACCACGGCGCTCGCGACGGCGATGAGCAGCGCGATGCCGGCGGCGCCGAGCGCGACACCGGGCGAGACGACGAGCCCGGGGACGAAGCCGCCCATGTCGAACTCGGCCACGTTGAAGATCAGCGCGGCGCCGCCGAGCCCGAGCGCGAGGCCGAGCCCCACGATGAGCGCCGCCTCGGCGACGACGAGGCGCAGCACGTCGCCATCGGTGAAGCCGAGCGTCTTGAGGACGGCGACCTCGGCGAAGCGCTCACGCGCGGACGTGGCCATGGTGTTCGCCGAGACCATGAGGATCGCGAAGACGACGGCCATTCCGATCGCGTTCAGGAAGAATCCGATGTTCCCGTACATCCCGATGAAGGCGAGGTTGAACGCCTTCTCGGTCTGGGTGCGCGTGGGCGCGGCGGAGTTTTCGTAGATGTCGTCGATCGACTGCGCCATCGCCGCGGCCTGCTCCGGGTCGCTCACCCGGAGGACGTACCAGCCGACCACGCCATCCATCCCCTGCGTGCGCGCGATCTCCTCCAGATACCGGTGCTGGAAGAACATCGAGTTCTCGTCGAAGCCCTTCTGCCCGGCGGTGTAGACGCCGCGGATCGTGAAGTCGTGGTCGCCGGGGTAGATCGTGCCCTGTAGCGTGACGGTCTGACCGACCTGCCAGCCGAAGCGCTCCATGAGCCGCGCGCCGACGAGGGCGCCGGTGCGGTCGGCCAGGTACGCCTCGCGCTGCTCCGGCGAGACCACGATCTCGGGGTACAATTCGAGGTAATCGGTGTCGATGGCGAAGTTCGCGAAGAAGTTCGACGGGTCCTGGTAGATCCCGCCGAACCAGCTCGCCTGGCCGACGCCTTCGACACCCTCCAGCGCCACGAGTCGGGACCGGTACGCGATCGGGAGCGGGAAGACGATCCCGAGCTTGTTGGTCACGACGAGCCGCGTCTCGCTGCCGATGTCGCCCGCGGAGCGGAGCGCGTGCAGGAACGTCTGCAGTGTGGCGAAGAGGAAGAGCGCGATCCCGAGCCCCGTGACGGTCAGGATCGTGCGCCTCTTGTTGCGCCCGAGGTTGGCGCGGACGAGCGTTGCGCGAGTCATTGCGCGCCCTCCTCATCGCCTGCCGCGCCCGCGGCCACGAGCCGTGCGGCGCCGTCGCCGACCAGCACGCCCTTCTCCAGATGCAGCGTGCGCCCCGCGCGCTCGGCCGCGTGCGGGTCGTGCGTGACCATGACGATCGTCTTGCCGAATTCCCTGTTGAGCCGGCCGAGCAGGTCGAGGATCTCCTCGGCGGACTTTGCGTCCAGGTCACCCGTCGGCTCGTCGGCCAGGATCAGCGTGGGGTCGGTCACGATCGCGCGCGCGATGCCGACGCGCTGCTCCTGCCCGCCCGAGAGCTGGCGCGGGAAGTGGTGCATGCGCTCCTCGAGCCCGACGATCCGCAGCGCCGTCTCCGCGTGCTCGCGTCGCTGCTTCTTGTTCAGCGGCGTCAGCAGCAGCGGCAGCTCGACGTTCTGGAGCGCCGTCAGCACGGGGATCAGGTTGTACATCTGGAAGACGAAGCCGACGTGGCGCGCTCGCCAGGCGGCGAGTCGCTTGGGCTTCATCGCCGAGATCTCCTCGCCGCCCACCCGGACCGTCCCCGAGGTCGGCGAGTCGAGCCCTGCCAGCAGGTTGAGGAGCGTCGACTTGCCGCTCCCCGACGGGCCCATGAGCGCGAGGAACTCGCCCTCTTCGATGTTCAGGTTCAGCCCATCGAGGACGGGGACCTCGACCGTGTCCCTCCAGTAGACCTTCCGCACGTCCCGCACTTCGACCAGCGGCATGTTCGCCTCCGTGTTCAGTCGTTCTCCGCGATGCGGACGCGGGCGCCGTCGGCGAGCCC
>CAYPGK010000085.1:0-12100 GCA_964410055.1 uncultured Gemmatimonadaceae bacterium
AGAGCGCGTGCCTCCGGAGCACGAGGTCAGAGGTTCGAATCCTCTCGGGCGCACTGTCACGATACGAGGCCACCCGGCAGTTGCCGGGTGGCCTCGTGGTTTTCGGTGTTCGGTTTTCGGTGGGTCCGGAGTGGATCCACTGGGAACTGATCGTCAACAACCGCCCCCTTGACCCTCACGTTGCGTCAGGTGTTATAGCTGAGTGCGGCGCTGCGCCGACCCGATCGGGGGCGCGGCGGCGCGTGGGGGAGCTCCCTCCGGATCCGGCGGGAACGACGTGGAACGGAGCGATGGCGTGATGCGCGACGATGCGGGCGAGCGGACCTGGACGGTAGGCGAGGTCGCGGAGCGGGCGCACGTGACGGTGCGTACGCTGCACCACTACGACGCGATCGGGCTCCTGGTGCCCTCGGCGCGGAGCGATGCGGGGTACCGGCTCTACACGGAGGACGATCTGGCGCGTCTGTACCAGGTCCTCCTCTACCGGGAGCTGGGTTTCCCGCTCGAGGCGATCGCCCGTCTCCTCGACGATCCCGCGCTGGACCGCCGCGCGGCGCTCCTGGCGCAGCGCGCGCTCCTGGAGGAGAAGCGGCGGAAGCTGGACGCGGTCATCGCCGCGGTGGATCGCGCACTCGAGACGATCGAGAAGGGGAAGACGATGAGCAGCGACGAGATCTTCGAGGGGTTCGACGCCCTTGCCGACGCGCCGGAGGAGGTGCGCGCGCATCACGCCGAGTACGGCCGGGAGGCGCGGGAGCGGTGGGGCGAGACGGAGGCGTACCGGGAGTCGATGCGCCGTGTTCGCGGCTACTCCAGGGGCGACTGGGAGCGGATCGGGGCGGAGGCCGACGCGGTGGAGGCGAGGATGGCGGAGCTGCTCGCCGCTGGCGCGAACCTGACGGGCCCCGAGGCGATGGACGGCGCCGAGGCGATGCGTCGCCACATCGACCGGTGGTTCTACCCGTGCAGCCACGAGATGCACGTCGGTCTCGCGGCGATGTACGAGGCGGATCCCCGATTCACCGCGTACTACGAGAAGCGTGCGCCCGGGCTCGCGGCGTTCGTCGCCGCGGCGATCCGCGCGAACGCGGCGCGGGGTGGGGCCGGCGGCGCTCGGAGCTGAGCCTCGCCCCGGTCCCGCCTCCGATGTCGATCTCGGAGGGGCTCGTTCGTCGCATCGGTGGAGTGCACGGCGGATCCGCCCCGTACGAGTACCGAACGCTCCACCCTACGCGTACGCCGGTATTACACGGTGTAATCCGCCCCGTGCGCGTACCGAACCCCTCACATGGGAGGCGCTGATGCCGCAGATGATCTTCGTGAACCTGCCCGTGAAGGACCTCGATCGGTCCGTCGAGTTCTTCACCCGCCTCGGCTTCCGGTTCAACCCGCAGTTCACCGACGAGAACGCGACGTGCATGATCGTCTCGGACACGATCTACGTCATGCTGCTCCGCGAGGAGTATTTCCGGACCTTCACGCCGAAGGAGGTCTGCGACTCCACGCGCCATACGGAGGTACTGGTCGCGCTCTCGTCGGAGAGCAGGGAGGCGGTGGACGAGATGGTGCGGAAGGCGGTCGCCGCCGGCGGCTCGACGTACGCCGACCCGCAGGACCACGGCTTCATGTACCAGCACGGCTTCCAGGACCCGGACGGGCACATCTGGGAGCTCGTCTGGATGGACCCGAGCGCGGTCGAGCCGGTCCCCGAGACGGTTTGATCCAGGGGGACGCGCGTCGTCGGCGTTGTGGCCGGGATGCCTTTATTGAAAAGTGAATCTCGCAGAGGGCGCAGAGCCGCAGAGGGCGGCTGCCGGCTCCTGCGCGTGGAGCGGGCATCGAGCGCACCGCCGAGAGCCCGGAGCGATGAGTTGAGTTCTGATCCGGCGTACCCCGGGCCCCGGGGGATCCGCCGGTGACGTGGGGTTTTCCGGTAACCAACAACCTCACTCACCGTGGGGACTGCCCTACCCGGCACCCAACCCTCCACCGGCCCCGCTCCCCCACCGGAACCCTCTTTATTCTCTGCGGCTTTGCGTGAATAAAAACGCCGCCCCCGGAATGGTACCGGGGGCGGCGTTCGTCGTCGCACGAATCTCGATCAGAATCCGCGGTCACGCATGAGCGCTCCGACCTCCGCGTCCCTGCCGCGGAAGGCGCGGTAGCCCTCCGCCGGGTCGATGGTGTTGCCGACCGAGAAGACGTACTTGCGAAGCCGGTCCGCGACCTCGCGGTCGTAGAGGCCGCCGGCCTCGTGGAAGGCTTCCGCGGCGTCAGCGGTGTGGACGTCGGCCCAGAGGTAGCTGTAGTAGCCCGCCGAGTATCCGTCGCTCGCGAAGACGTGGAGGAAGTGCGGCGTCCGGTGCCGCATCACGATCTCGCGTGGCATCCCGTACTCGGCGAGGGTCTCGCGCTCGAATGCGTCGGGGTCGATCTCGACGTCGCCGGCGAGGTGGAGCCTCATGTCGACGAGGGCGCTGGCCAGGTACTCGACGGTGGCGTAGCCCTGGTTGAACGTCGAGGCGCGCTCGATCCGGTCGACGAGATCCTGCGGGATCGGCTCACCGGTCTGGTAATGGACCGCGAAGCGCTGCAGGACCTCCGGCGTCGCGAGCCAGTGCTCGAGGAGCTGCGACGGGAACTCGACGTAATCTCGCGGCACGGCGGTCCCGCTGAGCGACGGGTAGTTCACCGAGGACGAGAGCCCGTGGAGCGCGTGACCGAACTCGTGGAAGAGCGTCTCGGCGTCGTCCCACGAGATCAGCGTCGGCTCGCCGGGCGCGCCCTTCACGAAGTTCAGGTTGTTCGAGACGATCGTCGTGACCTCGCCGTCGAAGCGCTCCTGGCGCCGGTAGGCGTTCATCCACGCGCCCGAGCGCTTGCCGGGACGGGCGAACGGATCGAAGTAGAAGAGCCCGATGTGGCGCCCCGTCGTCCGGTCGGTCACTTCCCAGACGCGGACGTCGGGGTGGTAGACCGGGACATCCGTGACGGGCCGGAAGTCGAAGTCGAAGAGCTCGCCCGCGACCCAGAACATCCCCTCGCGCAGCTTCTCGAGCTGGAGGTAGGGCTTGACCTCGTTCTGGTCGAGGTCGTAGCGCGCCTTCCTGACCTTCTCGGCGTAGTAGAGGTAGTCCCACGGCTCGATCGTGATCCCGGCGCCCTCGGCGTCGGCGAGCGCCTGCATGTCGGCGACCTCCTCGCGGACGCGGTCAGTCGCCGGCTTCCAGACGGCCTCCAGGAGCTCGAGCGCCCGCTCGGGCGTCTTGGCCATCGCCGCCTCGAGGCGCCAGTGCGCGTGCGTCTCGTAGCCGAGGAGCTTCGCGCGCTCGGCGCGGAGCTTGAGGATCTCGGTGATGATCGCGTTGTTGTCGTGCTCGTCGCCGTTGTCGCCGCGGTTCACCCAGATCCGCCACGCCCGCTCACGCAGGTCACGACGGTCCGAGTAGGTCAGGAACGGGTCCATCGACGAGCGGGTGTTCGTGATGACCCACTTCCCCTCGAGCCCCTTCTCCCGCGCCGCGGCAGCGGCGGCAGCCCGGACCGATTCGGGGAGCCCGGCGAGATCCGCCTCGCTCTCGAGGACGAGGTAGTGGTTCGTCTCGTCCGCCAGGACGTTCTGGCTGAAGCGGGTGTAGAGCCCGGCCAGGCGCTGGTTGATCGCGGAGAGGCGGGCCTTGGCCGTCGCGTCGAGCTTCGCGCCAGCGCGGACGAAGTCCGTGTAGTAGCGCCACACGAGGCGCTGCTGCTCCGGCGTGAGCACCTCGCCCGTCGCGGCCTTGCGCTCCGTGGCCGTCGCCTCCCCGCCTGCCGCCTCCCAGACCGCCTCGATCCGCCGGAAGAGCGCCTCGTTCTGCATGATCCGGTCGCTGAAGGCGGCGAGCCTCGGCGCCATCTCCCGCTGTACCACCTGGAACTCGGGCGAGTTCATCGTCGAGCCCCAGATGCTGTACACGGTGGCGACGCGGTTCAGCGTGCGACCGGCGCGCTCGAGCGCCTCGATCGTGTTCGCGAACGTCGCCGGCTCGGGGTTCGTGACGATCCGCTCGATCTCGGCCATGTGCTCGGCCATCGCAGCCTCGAACGCGGGCTCGAAGTGCGCGACCTCGACCTGGTCGAACGGCGGGACGCCGCCGTACGGGCCGCTCCACTCGGCGAGGAGCGGGTTGGCGGCTTTGGCCTGCTAGACCGCCTGGGCGGCGGGAGTCTCGGTTTTCAGATTCATGCTGCTCGTGCACCCGGCGGCTGCGATCGCGAGGATCACGGCGCCGGCCGCGGAAAGTCGGTGAACGTTCATCTCGGCTCGGGTCTCCTGGTGGGCTCGGTCATTGCCGTCGTCCGCTCGCGCGCGGGCGCGGCTGTGGAATTACACCGTGTAATCCCTAGATCCTCCCGCTAGATCCTCCCGCTGTCCACTCACTCGCGGGCGCGGCGGCGAAGGATCGACGGCACAATAACGAGGATACAGGGGAGACGCGAGAGGGTTCCGGTCGCGGGGGCGGTGGCGCGCGATCCCCTCGGGCGGTGGCCAACGCCGGAAGCGCCTGACGCCAGGCGGACGACAGCATCGACCCGCGAATGAGAGCACGAATCCGCTGGTTCACCGGTTGCGATGGAGGGTCCGACGACCGAGCTTGCAACACCGCCCGAATGGCCCGATGCGGCCAGCCAGAAGCACTGAACCGCGGTACTGCTAAATGTCAAAGAACGCAGCCACGCCAGGGGCAACGATCCTCTCGCTCCACGTCGGCCTCCCCCGCGAGCTCGGCACGCCCGGCGCCGCGGACCCGATGGAGCGGCCGTGGTCGAGCGGGATCCACAAGCGGCCCGTGAATGGCCCCGTCCGCCTCGGTCGCGTGAACCTGGAGGGGGACGGCCAGGCCGACCTGAAGAACCACGGCGGCCCGGACAAGGCCGTCTGCGTCTACCCCGCCGCCCACTACGATCACTGGCGTCGCGACCTCGGGATCGCTGACTTCACCTACGGCGCGTTCGGCGAGAACTTCACCGTGGACGGGCTGGTGGAGGGCGACGTCGCGATCGGCGATATCTTCCGTGTCGGCACCGCCGTCGTCCAGGTCTCGCAGCCGCGCCAGCCGTGCTGGAAGCTCGCGCGCCGCTGGCGGATCAAGGACCTCGCGCTCCGCGTCCAGCAGACGGGCTTCACCGGGTGGTACTTCCGCGTGCTGGAGGAAGGCGACGTCGAGCGAGGCATGCCCCTCGAGCTCCTCGAGCGGCCGTACGCCGAATGGACCGTCGCGCGGGCGAACCGGATCATGCACGAGGCCGTGAGCGACCGCGCCGCCGCCGCGGCCCTAGCCGCGTGCCCGGCGCTCTCCGAGAGCTGGCGCCGGACGCTCACGCTGCGCGCGGAGACGGGGGAGGGGGCGGATACGGCGAGGAGGCTGGTCGGGCCGAACGAGGGATGACAGGATGCGGGGCCGGCGAGGGTTGACAGCCGGGCCCGCCCGGTGTGATCGTTGAACTACCCACCGGCGGCGCGTGATGATCGGCGCGCCGGACCGGGCGGGAACGCTCACCAGACGCTCAGAGGTCAGCATGCGGGTGGTCCTGATCGGTGTTCATCTCACTGCAACCGACGGGACCGGAGTGCATCCGCATGTCATCCACGACCTCATCGAGCGACGCGCGCCTCGTCGCCGATCGAATCGCGTACACGCTGCCTGACGGCCGCGCGCTCTTCCACGACCTCACGCTATCCTTCGGCCGGGAACGCACCGGCCTGATCGGGCCCAACGGGTCCGGCAAGACCACGCTCGTCCGCCTGCTGGCGGGCGAGCTCGAGCCGTCGTCCGGGCGGGTTCGCCGCGCGGGCGCGATCGCCGTTCTCCCGCAGGAGTTCCGGCCACCGCCCGATGCCCCCCTCGCCGTCGTCCTCGGGATCGAGGACCGGCTTGCCGCGCTGCGCCGGATGGAGGCGGGCGCGGGGAGCGCCGAGGACCTCGAGATCATCGGCGATGACTGGGACCTGCCCGAGAGGGCGGCCGCGGTCCTCGCGCGCTTCGGCCTCGCGCACCTCCCCCTCGACCGCCCCGTCGGCGCCGTGAGCGGGGGTGAGGCGACGCGGGTGGCGCTGGCGGGGCTCGCCCTCGGACGCCCGGACTTCCTGGTCCTCGACGAGCCGACCAACCACCTCGACGCCACGGCCCGCGCGGCGCTGTACGACTTCGTCGAGCACTGGAGCGGCGGGCTGGTGTGCGTGAGCCACGACCGCGCGCTCCTCCGGCGCATGGACCGGATCGTCGAGCTGTCCGCCCTCGGCGTGCGGATTTTTGGCGGGAACTACGACGATTACCGTGCCCAACGCGACGCCGAGGACGCCGCCGCCGCGCGGGAATTGGAGAGCGCCCGCGCGGCGCTGCGGAAGGCCGAGGAGAAGGCCCGCAGGGTGCGCGAGCGGCAGGCGCGGCGGGAGGCGCAGGGGCGGCGGGCCGCCGCGCGGGGCGGGGCGCCGAGGATCCTCCTGAACGCTCAGAAGGCCCGCGCAGAAGCGACGGGCGCCCGCGTCCGCGCGATCACTGCACGCGAGGTCGAGGAGGGGCGCGGCCGGGTCGCAGAGGCGCGGCGTCGCGTGGAGGAGCGCGAGCGCCCGCGCTTCGACCTGGCCTCGAGCGGCCTCCCCGCGGGGCGCACGGTCCTCGAACTCGACGAGGTCACCTTCCGCCATCCCGGCGCCCCGCGCCCCGTCCTGGACCGCGTCTCGCTCCGGATCGTCGGCCCCGAGCGCGTCGCCGTCACCGGGCCGAACGGGAGCGGGAAGACGACGCTCCTCCACGTCGCCACCGGACGCCTGACCCCTGATGCCGGGACCGTGCGGCGGCTCCCCGAGGCCGAGACCGCGTTCCTCGACCAGCAGGGCGTCCCCCTCGATCCCGCGCGGTCCGTCCTCGAGAACTTCCGCGCGTTTCACCCCGAGATGGAGGAGACCGCCGTCCGATACGCCCTCGCGCGTTTCCTCTTCACCCACGAGGCCGCGCTCCAGGCTGCAGGCACCCTGAGCGGCGGGCAGCGGCTCCGCGCCTCGCTCGCCTGCGTGCTCGGCGGCGAGCGCACCCCGTCGCTCCTCGTCCTCGACGAGCCGACGAACCACCTCGACCTCGACGCGCTCGAGGCGCTCGAGAGCGCGCTCCGCGCGTACGACGGCGCGCTCCTCGTCGTCAGCCACGACGCGGACTTCCTCGAGGCGATCGGGGTGGACCGGGAGGTGGCGATGGGGTGACGGGGAGGGCAAGGAACGCGCTCGGAGCGTGGTGGGCCGGACCTCCCATCTCGGGAGATCCGGCCCGTCCGATCCGCGACAACGTGGGGGTCCCGCCGCGGGCGCGGGATCAGAAGGAGGGCACGATCTGGAGCGGTTCCCGCGGCCGCCAGGTGTAGGACCGATCGGACCAGGCGTGCATTGTCCCCACCTCCTCCATCTCCCGCCGTTCCAGGTGGAAGACGTTGATGCGCGAACCGGCGTCCGTGGCGATGAGGAGCCGTCCCCCGTCAGGGGACCAGCGCGGCAGGCCGTTGAAGGTCCCGCCCGAGATCACCGTTTCGCTCGTCCCGGCGTTCAGGTCGTAGACGTAGACATCGCGGGGCGAATCACGCGTCACGGCCAGGATCCGCCTGCCGAGCGGGGCCCACTGCGGATTGTACCCGGGCCCGATCTCCCGGAGGCCCGTGCCGTCGACGTTCACGACGAAGACCTTCCATACGCCGCCGTCCATCTTCGAGAACGCGATCTGGTCCCCCCACGGTGACCAGGCCGGCGCCGCGTGATAGGGGCCGCTGACGATCGAACGCTTGCCGGTCCCGTCCACGTTCGCCGTCACGAGGTGAAAGACGCCGTCGCGGCGGCTCAGGTACGCGACCTTCTTGCCGTCCGGAGACAAGGTCGGGGAGTGGTTGTCGTACTCGTCCTCCACGCTATGCTCCCCGCCACCGGCCGCCTTGATCACGACGACTCGCGTCGGGAGATCCGGGGCGTTCGGATACTTGTGATCGAAGGCGATCCAGCCGCCCGCAGCGGACCATTCCATCCGCTGGCTGTTGTTCGGGTAGTCGGCCCAGGTCCGGAACTCGTCGGTCCCGGCGGCGACGTCGACGATGCGAATGGATTTGTATCCATTGTCCACGACCAGGTACGCCATCAACCTGCCGTCCGGCGACCATACCGGCACGTCACCGACCTTCGTGGTGATCTTCCTGCGGTTGGACCCGTCCTCGTTCATCAGGTAGATCCCGTCGTTCGCCCGGACCGAGATCTGGTCCATGACCCGGACGATGACCGAATCCGCCAGCGCCCCCGCCTCCGCGACCACCCGGGCACCGTGCCCCCGCATCTTCCCCGTCACCAGCCCCGTCTCGTCCACGGACACGGCGGCAGCGAAGGTGCTCTTCCAGGCGACGGCCGCGCCCTCGATCGCCACGCCGTTGGCATCCCTGACCACCGCCTCGAGCCGCAGCGTGTCGCCCTCGCCCATCCTGACCGGATTCGGACCTACCTCGAGAGAAACCGGGACCTGGGCGACGTCGATCGAAGCCGTATCCGCAGCCACGCCAGACGCCGCTACGACCCCCGCCGCGCCGTTGCCACGAGCCACGACCCACCCACTCTCGCTCACCGTGGCCACCGCCGAGTCCGTGCTCGACCAGACGACGCGAGCGCCCACGATCTCATGGCCGTTCCTGTCCCAGGCGATGGCAGTCAGGCGCACGGAGTCGCCGACCGCGGTGAAGGAGGCGACGGCGGGATCCACCGCGATCCTGGCGGGGCTCTGCGTCACGGTGACCGCAGCGGTGTCCGCCAACCCACCCGCCGAGGCGACGACGCCCGCCGCCCCAGCACCGACCGCGACGACCCACCCGTTCGGGCTCACCGTCACCACCGTCGGATCCATGCTCGACCAGCTCACCTCCGCACCCGGGATCTCGGCGCCCCCGGCGTCGCGAAACACCGCGACCACCCGCGCCGAGTCACCGATCGCGTCGAACTCGACCGCGCCCGGGGAGACCTCGAGCGATGCGGGCACCGGGTCCTCGGGATCCTCAGGGTCTTCGGGGTCTTCGGGATCCTCCGGGCCCTCGGGGTCTGTGGGGTCACCGGGCTCGCCAGGGTCCGCCGGATCCCCATCCCCCGGCGGACCAGCCGCCGCCGTGACGGTGACCGTGGTCGTGGCGGTGGCAGCGCCGGCGGTGGCGGTCACCGTCGCGCGCCCCTCCGAGACGGCGGTCACCAGCCCGGTCGCGTCGACCTCGACCACGCTCGTGTCCCCACTCGTCCAGACGACGTCCGGATCACGGATCTCCACGCCGTTCCGGTCCGCGACGACGGCGGTCAGGCGGACGGTGTCTCCCGCGACGATCTCGATCGAGTCGGGGCTCACGTCGATGTCGGCCGGGACCTGCTCGACCTCGACCGTCACCGTATCCGCCACCGCCGCCACCCGCGCCACGACCCGCGCCGAGCCGTTCGCGACCGCGGTCACCTTGCCGCTCCCATTCACCTTCACGACCGCGGTGTCGCTGCTCGACCAGGTGACGGTCGCGCCAGTGATGGCCGCGCCGGCCGCATCCTCGACCGCGACGGTGAGCCGAGCCGTGTCGCCGATCGCGGTCAGGACGACCAGGTCATCCCCGATGACCACCCGCGCGGGCTCACGCGCGCTGCCTGGATCTGTGGGTGATGTATCGTCGTCGCCGCACGCGAGCACGGCGAGCAATACGGCCGCGGCCAGAAGCCGCGAACCGAGGAACCTCCGTTCGGACATCTTCCTACTCCGGCGCTGGATTGGGATTCGCGGAGGACACGGGGAGTGGGGATCCCCGTCGGGGCCTCCGGCCGAAAACATGAGGGTGGTTGGACGGGGTGGGGTATGGCATGATGATGCTATGGGGGCGGGGAGTCGCGGTGACGGGTGAAGGCGGCGGGCTGTGGTGGTGGTGGTGAGGGAACGCCCGTGCACTCTCGGCGGTGCGGTTCCACCGGGAGCGCGAGGACGCCGTTCAGCGCCGTCGTCGGTTCGGCTGCTGGTCCGCACCGGGGCGTCGGTCAGGCGCAGGGTGCGCGGGATCGTCGTTGTGTGACATTCTCCCATCATGGCGGTCATGGCGACTTCCGCGAGAAGATTGGGAAAATGGCTGATCCTCATCGCGTTGCTGGGGGCGCCGCTGGCTGTATTGGGCCTCTACAGGCCGGCGCGTATGTTGATCCCGCGCCTGGTTGGTCTGAGTTGCACCGAGCGGGGGATTTGCCTCGATGAGTCTGGACAGGCGTCGCGGGCGGACTCGCTCTTTCGCGAGGCGGTCCAGTTCGTCGATTCAGTCGTCGGGCCGATCGGCAGGCCGCCGCGAGTGGTATTCTGTGCGACGTCGTCCTGCGCCCGTACCTTCGGGCTCGGGCGCGCGACCGCCCGGACCACGCCCATGGGGATCGTCTTTGGTCCCCGGGCGTGGGAGCCGCACTACGTCCGGCACGAGCTGATTCACCACGTCCAGTTGGAGCGGCTCGGTTTCTGGCGGCTCGGGCCCGTGAGGCGGTGGAGGAGTCCGGAGTGGCTCCTCGAGGGGATGGCGTACGCCCTCAGCGACGATCCACGCGCAGAACTCGCGGAGCCGTTCGAGGGCTATCGCACGCGATTCATCGCATGGTACCGGACGGTCGGTCCCGCCGAGCTGTGGACGGCCGCCAGACAGCTCGAGCCGGACTGACCGACGTGAGGGCGGTCACGGGCAACAACCGGATCAGGAGACGAGGAGCCACATGACCAAAGGTACTCGAGTGGAGGCCAGGGGGTACGACCACGCGACCGCCTCGCGCGGGCCGGGTCGCGGCAGGGGGGAGGGGGCGAGGGAGGCGTTGCGCGCGCGCCTCGGCGGGGCCGCCCTCGTCGCCGCAGGCATGCTGTTCTTCCTCTACCCCGCGTTCCGGCCGTGGCACGACGAGACCACGTTGACCGGGGCGATGGCGTCGATGACCTCGTTTGCGTGGGTGGTCTCGCACTCGTTCGCGATGCTCGGGTTCATCCTGGTCCCGTTCGGGCTCCTGGCCCTGCGGGTGGTGGTACGCGATACTCGAGGCGAGGGCGCTGCGTTCGCGGCCGTCGTCGTGTTCTGGATCGGCGCGGGGTTGACGCTGCCGTACTACGGCGCCGAGACGTATGGGCTACACGCGATCGCGGTGCAGGCGGCGCGGGGCGTCGCCCTCGATCCCGTCGCGCTCGCGGCGGCGGTTCGCTTCACCCCCGTCGCGGCCGTCACGTTTGTCCTGGGGCTCGCGCTCCTCGGCGCGGGCGCGGTGCTGGCCGCCGTCGCCGTGGCACGTTCGGCGATCCTTCCGCGCTTGGGCGCGATCCTCATGGCGGTCGGGTTCTGCCTCTTCATCCCGCAGTTCTTCCTCCCGGCGGTTCTGCGGATCGCGCACGGCGCCCTCGTTGCCGCGGGCGCGGCGGGGCTCGGCGTCGCGATCCTGAGGCACGCGACGCGTGGCGACGGACCGTGCTCGACGTCGTGAGTTGCAACTGTCCGGATCGAGGGGGAGCCCGGGTTCCATCGGACCACATTCAAGGGAGTCGTTGAGCCATGGTCGACGAAGCGGATCTGAGACATCTCCGCCGCTGCATCGAGCTGGCGGCGGAGGCGCTTGAGGCGGGCGACGAGCCGTTCGGCTCGGTGCTCGTGTCGGGGGACGGGACGGTCCTGGCGGAGGACCGGAACCGGATCGCCTCGGGCGACGCGACACGGCACCCGGAGTTCGCGTTGGCGCGGTGGGCGGCGGAGCACATGGCGCCCGAGGAACGGGCGGCGGCGACGGTCTACACGTCCGGCGAGCACTGCCCGATGTGCGCCGCGGCACACGGGTGGGTCGGGCTCGGGCGGATCGTCTACGTGGCGTCGTCGGCGCAGCTCACCGAGTGGCTCCGGGAGCTGGGCGTGCCGCCGTCGCCCGTCCGCCCGATCCCGATCCAGGAGGTCGTGCCGGGTGTCGAGGTCGAGGGGCCGGTCCCGGAGCTCATCGACGAGATCCGGGCGTTGCATGTGAGGAGGCATGGGGGGTAGGTGTCAGCAACTGTATTCCGGCAGGGCCGGATTCCAG
>CAYPGK010000086.1:0-11983 GCA_964410055.1 uncultured Gemmatimonadaceae bacterium
GACCACGATCGCGCGCGTCGTCTCGTCCGCGCCGCCGGTCAGCGCGTCGATCACGCCGCCGAGCGGGATCCCCGCCGCGCCGAACGCGATGCTCGCGACCAGCGCGGCGCTCGCCAGCAGGGCGAGGAGGAGGAGGCGGAGCGGGTAGGCGGAGGTCACGGTGCCGCCTCCGGTGCGGAGCCGACCGGTCGTGCCGTCTCGGTTCGTGCCGTTTCGGTTCGGGCCGGCGGCATGCCCCGGGCGGCAGAATCCGCCGCGAGCGCGCCCGGGTGCAGGATCTCCGCGATCCGCCGCGCGACCTGTCCGACCCGCGGACCCGGGCGGTTGAAGATCGTCGCGTCGACGGCGTACACCCGGCCCTCGCGCACTGCGCGTAGCTCCCGCCAGCCGGGCGTGCGGCGGAACCAGGCCAGCAGCCCGTCGCCGTCCCAGTCGCCGGTGGGCACGATCAGCACGTCCGGCTGGCGGCGCAGGATCTCCTCGAGCCCGATCTGCGGCCAGCCGGCCGGGCCGTCGGAGAAGACGTTCTGCCCGCCCGCCACGGCGATCAGCTCGTCGGCGAAGGTGCCCGGCCCGGCCGTCATCGCCGGGTCCCGGCCGACGACGTAGAGCACGCGTGGCCGCTCGCGCCCCTCGACGGCGCGTCGCACCTCGTCCAGCTCCTCGTGGACCCGGGCCACGAGTGAATCCGCGCGGGCGTCGAGTCCCAGCAGCCGGCCGATGCGGCGGATCGTCGAGTCGACGTCGTCGAGCGTCTCGATCGCCGCGCCGTACGCCGGGATCCCGAGCTCCGTCAGCCGCGTCGCCGTCGTGCGCGTCGTCCCGTCCCTCCACATCACGACCAGCTCGGGGCGCAGCCGGGCCAGCCATTCGACGCTCGGGATCAGCGCCTGCTCCGTCGACGGCAGGTGCGCGAGCGACGGGTCCTCGTCGAACGCCGTGCGCGCGACCAGCCGGTCCGCGGCGCCGAGCCGGACGATCGTCTCCGTTATGGCGGGGATCATCGAGATGATGCGGGAGGGCGGCGCCGCGACGCTGACTTCGCGGCCGCCATCGTCCACGACCGTCGCGAAGACGGCCGTCTCGCCGCCGGGCGCATTGGCGCACCCGGCCAGGGCGAGCAGCAGAGCGAGGAGCGGTAGGGGTACCCGTCGTACCGACACGAAAAAACCGTCCTTCCCACACGCGAGGGAAGAACGGGTACACGATGCCGATGCGACCGGCTCACGTTTGCCGCCCGACCCTTCCCTCGAAGGGGTCCACTCGGGCACGAACGGAGCCGGTCTCCTGGCTCGAGACAGCGTCGCTCGCCTTCCCGGGGCGCCAATGCACCCCAGTGGCTCGTTGAGCGGGCCGGGCCGGCCGCCGCACCTTCACTCGGCGGCCAGGTCTCTCACAGTGGCGGGGCCGCGCCGGTTTTGCACCGGACTTCCGGATGGCCCCGTTCGTGTTATGTGCTTCGGAAGGTAGGCGCGGCCCGGCGGGGACGCAAGGCACACCTTCGGCGCGGGCGGCGCCGGGCCGCGTAAGTCTTTGTCAGGGCGAGCGGAGCGCCGTCGCGCCGGCGGCGACGATGCGCTCGATCAGCGCCGCGTCGTCCGGGAGCTGGCCGGCCTTCGGCAGCCGCCGGACCAGCTCGATCCAGTTCGGGTCCTGCGCGAACGCACGACGGAAGAGCGGGAGCGCCTCGTCGACGCGGCCGAGGTTGGCCAGCATCACCGCGTGCCAGAAGACCATCTCGCCGTTCGTCGCCTCGTCGGGGACCATGCTCTCGGCCGTCGCGTACTCGCGCAGCGCGCGCTCGACGTCGCCCTCGGCAACGGCCACGTCGCCGGCGTTCATGTGCTGGTAGGCGCGGGCGAGGTGCACGAGGCGGCGAAGCTCCTTGATCGGCTCCGGGTGGTCCTCGACGCGCAGGTCGAAGAGCCGGTCCTCCCACGGCCGGCCGGTCGGCTCGCCGGAGACGACGACGATCGCAGCGGACTGCGCGCCGCGGATGTCGCCGCCCTCGGCCTGCGCCGCCTCCAGCGCAGCGAGCATTTTCTCGGCCAGGTCGCCCTTCGTGTTCTCGAAGGCCCGTGCCATCGCGTCCGGCACCGTCGTCTTCAGCATGAGGTTCGCCTGGACCGAGTAGTTCGGCCCGGTCCGGTGGCCGGCCGCCTCGATGTTCCTGGCGCCGGTGTGCGCGGCCACGTTTCCGGCCGCGTCGATGATCGCGACCTGCCGGACCTCGGGGTGCGCGTCTGCGGCGAGGAGCCCGGCGAGCGCCTGCTGGGCGGTCTTCCCCGCGCGGAGCAGCTCGAGCGCGAGCGGGCCGTACGCCGGATCCGCGAACGACTGCGTCGCGACCGCGCCGACGCCGGCCTCCGCCCACGGCACGATCGGGCCCACGCTGAACCAGTGGGACTGCACGGCCACGCCGAGCTGCCCCGTATCGGGGTCACGCGCCACGATCGAGTAGGTGTGCACCGGCCGCTGCGCCAGGACGGGCGCGGCCGCGAACAGCGTGAGTGCGAACGTGGCGGGGAGAACGCGCTTCATGGCTGCCTCCGGGAGTCACTCGGGATCTTGGATGAACGCCCAGGTCTGCAACAGCTCGAGCAGGTCGCCGAACGCCGACGGCGGGACCTCGATCCGGATCGGCTCGCCTTCGGCACGTGTCAGCTCGACCACGAGGCCGCGCACGGTGTGCTTCTCGGGCGAGTAGCCGACGACGGTATTTTGCGTCCGGAAGTCCTCAGCCAGCTGCGCAGCCACGGCGGCCACCGCCTCGGCGGCGGTGCGCACGGCGGTCTTCGCAGCATGATCGGTCTCCTAACGGCAACGGGTCGAGACCTGCTTCCTCCAGCCGCCACCCGGGGCGGCGCTGATCGTCTCGAACCAGGAGCGGTCGGTGCCGTAGACCTCGAGGAGCAGCTCGGCCTGGCCGTCCCGGTCCCAATCCAAGAAATCGACGACGCGCGGTGCGGCCTTGCCGCCGCGCTCGTAAGGCGTGAAGCTCGCGTAGGCGGTGTCGTACCCGACCTGCGGCCTCGGCTCGGCGATCAGGAAGAGGCTGTAGCCGTCGTTGTCGAGGCCGACGGTGAGGGAGTCGCCGACCAGGAACGTGGCGGCGAAGGCCGGGTCCTGCTCGCCGGCCATAGGGAACGGCTTGAGCTGCGCCATGGCCCGTGTCCAGTTGCCGGGCAGCGGCGCGCCGCGGGCACGGAGCAGGCGCTCGGCCAGGATCGGGCCGAGGATCTGCATGCGCCGGTCCGGCTGGATCGAGCCCGTGACGCCGAGCGGAGCGTCCGGCGGCGCATGCGACTTGGAGAGCGCGAGGAACTCGGGGATCGTGTCGGCGCCGGGCATGAGCTCGAGGACGCCGCGGCCGAGCGGGACCCTGGGGCAGACGTTCTCGGGCGGGAGCCCGGCCTCGGAGAGGACGAAGGTGCCGACCCGCGCGCCCGACCGGAAGAGCGCGAACTCGGTGCCGGTCCGCATGTGCGTGGCGATGAAGGCGCGGCCGTAGATGTCCGCATCGACGCGCGGTCCGACGGGGAGGAGCGTGTCCCGGCCGATCTCGGCGATCGGCCTCAGCGTAGCGCCGCCCGCGTCGGGGGTCACGTAGTAGACGATCGGGCCTTCGGGGAGCCGCTCCTGCTGCGGGCTCGCATCCTCGTCCGACGCCATCGCGCCGGGCGGCGGCGGTACGACGGCGATGTCCGCGCCGCCCCAGTCGACGTTGTCGCAACCTGCTGCGAACGTTACAATCAGGGCCAAAGCCCAGCCGGAGCCAACGCGGATTCGCCGGATCATAGCTCGATGATGATCCCGGCCTTGAGCAGGCGGTCGATCTCACCGACGCCCTCGGCCGGAGTGGAGTCCTGATTGTACTCGTGCGTGATCGAGACCGCGATGCGCTGTGTGAGGAGCACCTTGAGCCCGGTGTCGAAGGAGAACAGGAAGTCACCGGTGTCGTTCAACACGGGCTCGTACAGCGCCTGGCTCGAAAGCGTCACGCCGTCGCGCAGCTTCTGGTTCCCGTTGAGGCGCAGACTCCAGCGCGCCGCGTTGGTGGGCGTGGCCCCGACGGTCGAGAGCGCCTCGTAGGAGTGCAGCATCGCCAGGCTCAGCGACGCCTCGCCGCGGTCCTCAGAGCGGTACAGGCGGTACTTGGCGCCCGCACCGCTGCTCACGCGCACGTCCAGGCGCTTGAACGGGTCGTGCTCCGCGGTGCTGTAGATGAACGGCGACCAGCGGTTCCGGGTTCCGATGTCGAAGTTGAACGTCCCGTGGTAGTTCTCGACGACCTGTTCGCCGCCGCTCGAGCCGTAGCGCGCCTGGACCTTGAGCTGGAAGTCGAAGAGCTCCCGGCGAAGATGGCGCAATGTGAAGCCCGTGGCCAGGACCGTCATCTCCTGGTTGCCGGAAGTGGCCGTCATGCTGAACTCCGCGGCGGCGGCCCAGCGGTCTACCGATTCGGCGGCGACGGGTGAGTCGGCGTCGTCCAGGTCTGCTGATGGGCCGGACTGCGATTGGGCAGCCGCGGTGCGGGGGACGGCGAAAACTGAAAAGAGAACGGCGGCCGCGATGGCTCGCTGGCCCACCATTCGGCGCGGCTTGCTGGAATACTGCTGCATCGGTTTCGTCTCTTTGCCGCCTGAGGCGGATTCGGCCATATCGTGTGCGGTGTTAGCGCTCAAACTAGGAAACGGGGGTACTGCACGCAACGTGCTCATCTCGAAGCTGCGCCGTCTGGCGCGTGGGGCGGATTCACACTTCTTCGCGCCGCGGCCGTGACCGCCGCGCCCGTGTGAGGACGACGAGGGAAGATGATGGAATCGGCCGAATTCCGGCGCATCATGGGACACTTCGCGACGGGCGTCGTCGTGGTCACCTCCAGGGACCCGGCGACCGGCACGCCGTGCGGGCTCACCGTCAGCGCGTTCAGCTCCGTCTCCCTCGATCCGCTCCTCGTCCTGGTCTGCATCGAGAAGGACGCCGACTCGCACGACTGCATCCGCCGCGCCGGGCACTTCGCCGTGAACATCCTGCCCTATCACCAGGCGGCGCTCTCACGGAAGTTCGCGGGTCCCGATCCGCTCGAGAAATTCCAGGGCGTTTCGTTCCGTGAGGTGGCGACGGGCGCGCCGGTCCTGGAGGAGGCCATGGGGTGGCTCGACTGCCGCGTCCACGCCGCGCACCCCGCCGGCGACCACACCATCTTCGTGGGTCGGGTGCTGGCCGGTGATGCGCGCGACGACGCGCCTCTCATCTTCTTCCGCGGCGGCTACGGCCGCTTCGCGCCGTGAGCGATGGGCGCACCTACCGCCGCGTAGTGCTCCCGGCCGCGATCTTCGTCGCCGGGGCGGCGCTCGGCGTGAGCGCCACGGCGGGGATGGCGCTCCTCCTCGTCCCGGGCCCCGGCGCGCTCGCCGCCGGCGGCACGCTCCTCGCCCTCGCCCTGGGCGCCGTCGCCGCAGCGTTCTGGGTCGGGCTGCCGGCCGGGCGCGCCGCCTCGACCCGCGCCCGCTGGATGGCCGTGGTCCTCGTCTTCGCCGCCGCCGGACTCTTCGGCGACGCCTATACCGAGATCCGCGAGGTCCGGAGCACCGGCCTCGGGACCGCGGCCGCGGCGCTCCTCTTCCTGGCCGCGCCCGCCTACACGCTCGGCTCCGTGCTGACCGCGCTCACCGCGCGCCACCGCGGCGCTGCCGCGCTCGCGCTCGTCGGCGCCGCATTCGGCACCGTCGCCGCGGCGACGTCGCTCATCCCCGGGTTCGATCCCGGGATCGTGTACTTCGCGACCGGCGCCGCGCTGCTCCTGGCCGGGATGGCCGAGCTGCGCTGGACGCCCGCCGTCGCGTGGAGGGAGGACGGTTCCATGAACGACAAGGTCGTCATCGTGACGGGCGTCGGCGCTCGCGGCCAGGTCGGCTACGCGCTCGCGAGTGCGTTCCTGGAGCAGGGCGCGCGCGTCGCCATCACCGACGTCCGCGACGACGTCGAGACGCTCGCCCGCGAGCTCGGTCAGGACGGCGAGGTGATCGGGATCGCGGCGGACCTGACCGACGCGGCCGGCGCCGAGCGCGTCGTCAGCGCCGTGCAGGAGCGCTTCGGCCGGCTCGACGTGCTCGTCAACGCCGCCGGCGGGCTCACCGTCATCAAGCCGATCGGCGAGACTTCGATCGACGAGTGGGAGCGCGAGGTCCAGCGCAACGCGCGTACAGCATTCCTCATGAGCCGCGCCGCGTTGCCGCTCCTGCGCGCGAGCCGCGGCGCGATCGTCAACTTCGCCTCGCCGGCCGCCACGAACGCGGTCGCGAAGCTGGGCGCCTACAGCGCGGCCAAGGCCGGCGTCGCGGCGCTGACCCGCGCGCTCGCGCTCGAGGAGCGGGTGCACGGGGTGCGCGTGAACGCCATCGCGCCCGGGATGATCGACACCGAGCAGAACCGCGGCTCGGTCGAGGATCCGGACGCGGTCCGGTGGGTGACCCGCGAGGAGGTCGCGAGCGTGGTGCTCTTCCTGGCGAGCAGCGCCGCGTCCGGCATCACGGGCGAGGTGGTGGCGGTCGTGGGGGAGGGGGTCGGATGAGCAGCGAACCCATCGGCCGCGTCGTCGGCACGGAGCGCAAGCCGAACACGCCGCACGAGTTCCACTTCTGGACCGCGCCGGATTCAGCCGTCGGGATCGGGGCGCTGGTCAAGCTGTGCGTCGACCGGCCGCGGCCGGTCACGGTCTACGGGATCGTCGTCGAGGGCGCGAGCTGGACGGATCTGGAGAGTGCGCTCGACCACTTCGTCGGATTCGAGGGCGACCCGGCCACGCCCGCGCCGCTGGCCGAACGCCCGGAGATCCGCGTCTACACCGCCGCCGTCCTGCGGCACGACCCGGACGAGCCGCTCCAGCCGGTGCCAGGTGGACCGGTCTACCTGGCCGACGACGACGACGTGCGCTTCGCGCTGCGGATGGACTCGTACGCACGGCCGGGCGGGACGGGGATCCCGGTCGGGCTCTACACGACGGGCGGGCTCCACGCGCCCGTCTTCCTCGATGCCGACTTCCTCCTCGGCCCGGAGGCCGCACACCTGAACATCACGGGCGTGAGCGGGCTCGCGACCAAGACGAGCGCGGTGCTGTTTCTCCTGGCGAGCATCTTCGAGCATTTCGGTCGGGCCTCCGCCCCCGACCCCACCCCAGGTATCGGGTATCAGGTATCAGGTATCAGGGGGGCGGTGGGCACGTTTCCGACCCACGACCCGAGACCCGGGACCCAGGACCCAATACCTGGCGCCAGCGACCGCGGGCCCACCGTCGCCGCGCTCTGTTTCAACGTCAAAGGCCCCGACCTCCTCTTCCTCGACCAGCCGGCCGAGCTGTCCGAGGAGGACCGGGCGCAGTACGCGCGGCTGGGCGTCCCCGCGGAGCCGTTCCGCAAGGTGCGCTACTACGCGCCGTACAAGCCGGACGGCTTCAACCTGAACACGCTGCGCACGAACGAGGCGCTCACACACAACGTCGAGCCGCTGGTCTGGGGGCTGGAGGAGATCCTGGACTTCGCCGAGGTCCTGCTCACTCGCGAGGACGTCGACGCGAAGGCGGACGCGCTGATCGAGTTCATCCGCGACCGCGTCGTGGGGCGGGAATGGAGCGACGGGACGGTGAAGGTGCACACGGTGCGGACCTTCCAGGAGCTCGACGCGTGGTTCCAGGACGTCCTCGACGTCAGCGAGCAGAACGACCGTCAGGTCTGGAAGACGCACCACGTCGCGACGATCCGCAAGGTCCGCAACCGCCTCCTCAACCTCTCGACGCGGGCGAAGGGGCTGGTCTCGAACGACGCGACGGTGAACGACCTGCCGTGGGGCGAGTTCGAGGACCGGGCCGTCTACGTGATCGACGTCGCGAACGTCGAGCCGGAGGCGCAGGACCTGATCTTCGCTCGCGTCGTCAACGAGGCGCGGGAGCGGCTGGAACGGGGCGCGCTCGGCGTCGACCACCTCGTCGTCTTCGTCGACGAGCTGAACAAGTACGCGCCGAGCGACGGGCACGAGACGTACGTGCGCAAGATGCTCCTCGACATCAGCGAGCGCGGCCGCTACCTCGGCCTCGTCCTGTTCAGCGCGCAGCAGTTCCGCAGCCAGGTCCACAAGCGGGTGGTCGGGAACTCCGGCACCGCGATCTACGGCCGCATGGACGTGGACGAGCTGGCCACGCCCGGGTACGCGACGCTGTCGCACGCGACGAAAGCCAAGCTCGCGACGCTGCCCAAGGGCGAGCTGATGATCCGCCACCCGCACTTCACGCAGCCGATCTTCGTGCGCTTCCCGCGGCCGGCGGTGCTGGCGGGGCGGGAGGGGGTCAAGCGCTTCGAGCCAGCGTATGACCTGCCCTTCGAGGATGCAGTCGCCCGGCATCTGAAGCGGCTCGACCCGTCGATCTCGGCCAACGCGGTCAAGGACCTGATCGCCGGGCGCGAGGAGGCCGAGGTGCTCGAGGCGCTGCACCGGACGCAGCAGCACCGCCCGGAGAACGTGCTGGCGTTCTTCCAGGGATGCCTGAAGAAGAAGGTGGCGCGGGACGTAGTGCCGGCGGGCGGCGCGCCGGGCGAGCGGCGAGGCGCGATCGAGCTGCCGGACGACCCGTACGCGTGAGCGGGGACGGTCGCTCCAGGCGCGAGTGACCGACCGAGGCCCGGGTCTGCAGCGCAGCCCGGGCCGGTGGTCCAATCAACGCGCGTCCCCGCGCTCCGGCTGGCGCGCGGGACCCCACAGTCAGCGTCACTGCGCCAGGCCGGCGTCTCCGCTCAGCCCGCAGCTCGGCTCGCACCCGCATCTGCGCGCGAGCCAGCGCCCCCGGGCGTGCCCGCGTCGCCGCGAGGGCCAGGGCCGTTGCCCGTCCCCGCATCCCCTCGCGGCTCCCCGATCCGGATCGTGCCGAAGACCTTTCCACCTTCCTTGAGCCCCAGACGCCGTGCGGTGACGTCGCCCTCGACGGTGGCCGTCTCCTCCAGGATGAGGCGGTGCTCCGTCGTGATCGGGCCCTTGACGCGGCCGTGGACGATGGCTTCGTGAGCCGTCAGCCCCGAGCCGACCGAGCCGCTCGGGGCGATCTCGACGCGGCGCGCGCGGACCGCGCCGCCCACCTGTCCCTCGATGATGGTCGCGCGGTCCGGGGCGTTGCCGTCCACGCCGATGACATCGCCATCCACCCGACCCTCGGGGCCGATGACGAGGTGCAGCGCGCGCACGTTCCCCTTCACGTGTCCATCGATCCGGAGCGGCCCGTCGGCCGTGCAGTCCCCCTCGAGGACCATGCCCCGGCCGATGATCGATGTCATGGACGGTGTCGCGGCGGCCGCCGGCGCGCCCCGAGCGCCGCTCGCTTGCTTCCTGGACGTGACGATTGCCATGCTGGTCTGCTTCCGAACTGATGCGGGTGCGTGATAGGTATCAGCACGTAGACGCATCAGGGTATGGCAAGGTCACGGGGCCGGGCTGGCCCGGCCCGCCTCACGGCTTCGGCGGACCGGGCTTCCAGGCCGGTCCGACATTCCTCAACTCGGTGTGCGTGAGCCGCTTCACATTCGAGCCATCGATGTCCATGACAAAGATGTCGACCCGGGTGATGTCCCCGCTCATGCTGTCGCTCGAGTAGATGAGCCGTCCGTCCTGCGTCCAGTTCGGGACGGCCGCGTATTCGCCCTCGGCCGATATCCGCCTGGGAAACGAGCCATTGGACCCCATGACCCAGATCTCCGTATCGCCACCTAGCTGGATGTTCACGGCGATCAGACCGCCATCGGGGGACCAGACGGGAAACTGCATCATTCCGAGATCCATGGGCGTGATCCGATGGGGCGTTCCCGACCCGTCCGCGTTCATTACGAAGAGCGCCGGACCGTCATCACGCAGGCTCATGAAGACGATCTTGCTGCCGTCAGGGGACCAGTTCGGCGTTCATGGTGAAGACCCCGACGGTCCCGCCGCCAGCGCCGCTGGCGAATGTGATCCGCTTGCCATCGGAGGACCACATCGGCCGACTGTTGATCCCGTTGAGCGCCGCGAGGAGCCGCACCTCGGAGCCGTCGGTGTTCATGATGTGAAGCTGGTCGACTCCGTGGGGATTACTCAGGAATATGATCTTGCCGAGTACGAAGATCTCCGCAGTGGCGCTCGCCCCGCCCGCCGCCACAGTGATCGTCGCACTGCCCTCGCCCCATACGCCGGTCACGCGCCCGGTCGCATCCACGGGAGCCACGATCGAGTCCGAGTCGTCCATGTCACGGAGATGTCGGGGATCTCGACCCCGTTCGAATCCGCTGCGACGACGGTGAGCTGCACCGACTCGCCCTCGGCGATCGTCTCCTTCTCGGCGGAGAGCGTGAGCGACGCGACGACGGGGCTGACCAGAACGGCGACCTCGTCCGAAAGCGACGCGGCGGACGCCTGGATCCGGCCCGTTCCGGCACCCTTCGAGACGACCCGGCCGTCGGAGTCCACCGTCGCCACGGTGGTGTCCATGCTCGACCACGTGACCGTGACCGTGTCCATGGGCTCGCCGTGCTAGTCGAGGACCATGGCAGTGAGCCCGGCCGTGTCGCCGATGACGTTCAGCTTCACGAACGACGGCTTGATCGTGAGATCGACGGCGCGCGGCGGCTCCGGCTCGGGATCCGGGTCGGGGCCCAGTCCGGTGCCGCCATCGTCGGAGTCTCCACACGCGAGCGGGGTGAGGAGGAGCGTCAGGACAAGCAGGCGACGCCGGAGGGTGGGGGCCGGGTTCATTTGCGTATCCTCGTGAATGGTTAGGTGTGGCCGCCCATGGAGCGGGCGGACACTACGGCATGGGGTCCGGAGAGGAGGTCGAAGTTCGGGGGGGGGGTGCCTCGCGAAAAGGTCCGCACAGTCTTGTGGTTCCGGCGTCGGACCGCCGCGGCCCCGAATGGGGTCGCGTACAATAAAGCGTGGGGCGCAGTTCGGGGATCTCCCGGCAGCAGAGGTTTTGCATCTCCGCGCGCTTCAAGTGGCACCAGATCCCCTCCTCGGGGTCGAGTTCGGGTGCGTAGCCGGGGAATCGCTCCAGATGCATCCGAGCGGCTGCTGCCTCGGCAAGAAACTGCTTAATCATCTTGCTTCGGTGGATCATCGCCCCGTCCCAGACGACGAGCAGCTTGCCCGGAATATGCCGCATCAAGTGCCTCAAGGAAGGCAACGACCTCCTCGCCGCTGATCGCATGCTCGTGGACCTGGAAGTAAAGCTTGCCCTCGAGCGAAACCGCCCCTCTCACCGAGAGGTGGTCGTGGCTGAGTTTGGAGCGAAGCAGCAGCGGCGTTTCTCCCACCGGTGCGTACGTGCGCACGACCGAGGGCAGCAGATAGAAGCCGCTCTCGTCTGCCAAGAGCAGCGTGCGGCCTTCCGCTATCGCGCTTTATTTACTTCTGGCCAGCGCTCACGCGCCCACTGCCGGATGGCGGCCTCGTTGCGCTGGCTGGCCCGCCGTTCGGGCTTCTGTGAGCTCCAGTCAAGCGACTTGAGGATCTTGCTCACGTGTCCCGGGTGGTACCGCACACCGATTTCGCGGGCAATCAGCACAGCGACACGCTTGCTGGTCCAAAGCTCGCCCTTGAAGCCGTGGGCTTCGGCTCCCTGGCGGAGGAGATCGAGCAGACGAGCGTGCTGTTCGCGCGAAAGGCGATGTTTACCACCCGGTGCTTTGCGCCGCCGCAGTGCCTCGGGGCCTCCGCCCTCACGCACGCGCCGCATCCACTGCGAGACGGCGCCGGGGGTGACACCCACAGTGCTTCGGCGATCTTGCTCTGGCTCCAGCCCGACTGGAAGAGCTCCCAGGCGCGCAGCCGGCGACCCTCGCGCTAGTCCGTCGCCTGCGACGAGAGTGCGACGCCCATGTTTCACCTCCGCTGAAGAGTGCAGCGGCGGTGCGTTAGCAAATCACACGCCGGTCAGTAACAGATCTGAACCGCCCCGGGTTTGCCGGAG
>CAYPGK010000087.1:0-8925 GCA_964410055.1 uncultured Gemmatimonadaceae bacterium
TGATTCGTGATTGTCGTGTGGACGAGAGAATCCGCGCGGGCCGGACGATGGTTGTCCGGGAGTCGCCGGTAGGAATGGCGAGGAGGGCGCGCCGTGGCGCGCCCTCCTCGCCTCGTTGCGTCAGCGGCCGCCGGCGGTGCCGGCTGCTGAGCCCGCGGCGGCGGTGGAGACCGTCGCGGGGATGCGCGGGTAGTCGGAGACGCCCTGGAGCGCCCAGGTGATGAACTCGCGGATGTCCTGGTTCGCGCGCGGCAGGTCGGCGCGGCGCAGATACATCATGTGGCCGCTCTCGTAGAAGGCGAAGCGGATCCGGTCGCGCAGCTCGCCGCCGGGCTGGAGCTGTGACATCGTGTACTGCGCGCTGAAGTAGTCCGTCCCGCCGTCGTAGTAGCCGGCCTGGACCAGGACCTTGAGGTACGGGTTGTCGGTCATCGCCCGGCGCAGCATCTGGCCGACGTTGGTGTCGCCGCGGCCGCGCCAGGGGTGGACGTCGCCGAAGATGTTGTACTCGAGGTCGGTCTTGAAGCCGAGTGTCTCGCGCAGGTAGATGTTGACCGCGGTCGTGAAGCCGCCGTTCCAGTCGGACATCGCCTGGTCGTACTGGTTGCGCTCGCCGGCGGCGTCGCTGTCGATGCCGGTGTAGCGGCTGTCGAGGCGGCCGACGGTCAGGCGCCGGTGGCGGAGCAGCTCCTTGCGGAAGCGGGCGACGTCGATGCGCATATCGGCGGCGTCGACGTATGCCTCGGAGAGGCCGGTGTAGCGGGCGACGCGGCGGACCATTGCCTCGCGCTCCGCGCCCTGGAGGTGGTGCCCACGCACGAGGGCGGCGAGGTAGTCGCCGACGGCGAAGGCCTCGACCTCGTCGAGCACGTCACGCAGCGGGCGCGACTGGAGGTCCGACGGGAGCTGGCCGTGGTACCACGCGGTCGCCGTGTAGTGCGGGAGCATCGTCGCGTACGAGACGAGCGGGCCGGCCTGCACGCCGAGGTTCGTCATCGAGACGAGGATGACGCCGTTCAGGTACATGCGGTGACGGCTCTGGAGATAGTTCGCGAGCCCGGCCGCGCGGTTGGTGCCGTAGCTCTCGCCGATCACGAACTTGGGCGAGCCCCAGCGCTCGTTGCGCGTCACCCACAGCCGGATGAACTCGCCGACGGACTGGATGTCCTCCATCACGCCGTGGTACCGGTGCTCGTCCTCGCCCGGCATCATGCGGCTGAAGCCGGTCGCGACCGGGTCGATGTAGACGATGTCGGCCACGTCCAGGATCGAGTACGGGTTGTGCTCGACGCCGCCCGGCGGGATCACGGCGAAGCCCTCGTCGTCGTACTTGACCAGCTTCGGGCCGGTGTAGCCCATGTGCATCCAGACGGAGGCCGAGCCGGGGCCGCCGTTGAAGGAGAAGACGACGGGCCGCTTGGTGATGTCCTGCACGCCCTCCTTCACATAGGCGACGTAGAACATGCGCGCCCGGACCTTCCCGTCCTCGACGATCGGCAGCGTGCCGGCCGTGGCGGTGTAGCGGACGGTCTGGCCGTTGAACTGCGCCGTGTGGCGGGTGACGACGGCGGTGTCGGGCGGTACCGCGAGCGCGACCTCGCCGGCGGCCGCCTGGCCGTCGGCCGTGCGCATGGCCTGGCGCTGCTGCGCGAAGGCGCCATCGGCAAGGGCGAGGGACAGGCCCAGCGGGAGCAGGGCCAGCGACGTGGAGCGGGTCAGCTTCGATCGGGACATGGCCATGTCTCGGGAACGAGGGAACGCGTGTGGCACGGCCGGTGCGAGCGCCTGCGACGATTCCGGCCGTGTTGGGATCCGAGGGAAAATAAGCGCCGGCCCACGCGGCCGATAGGGCGCGGGAGGAGTGGCGACGAGGCGCCCGTGCGTCGGCCCGCCGCCGGTCTGGCGCGGTCGCGGGCTATGACGGCGCCGGGTACGGGAGTTGCCACCCACGCCCGGGTCGCGACCCGGGCACACGCTCCACGAAAGGCCGCTGCCATGAATCGACTCGCCGCCGTACTCTTCGTCTTGCTGGGCTCGATCGCCGCCTCGGGGTGTGAGGTCATCGAGGGGATCTTCAAGGTCGGCTTCTGGGCCGGGATCATCGTCATCCTGCTCGTCGTCCTCGTGATCTGGCTGATCGTGCGGATGTTCCGGTGAGGGCGACGGGTGTCGGCGGGGGCGGGGGGCGCGCACCCGGTGGCGACGTGCGCCCACGGTGGCGCCGCGCGCGCCCGGTGGCGCCACGCGCGCCTTCGGTGGCGCCACGCGCGCCCGCCGGGCGTGGTGCGGTAGGCGCCGGGGGTGGTGCGGCGGGCGCCCGAGGTGGTACGGCGGGCGGCGCCCGCTTCGCGGGGTGACGGGATCGCGCCGAGTCGCGTCAGGGTAACATAGATCGAACTCCCCGGCCGAACGTCGGCACCGTACTTCGCGCGTGCCGCTACCAAGGAGCCAACCATGCGCCTCACCCTGACGCCGTTCGGGGCCACGGCGGTCGCCGCGTTCACGGCCGCCGCCCTCGCCGCCTGTGGCGGCCCCAAGCATCGACTCCACGAGTACGACTTCCGCGGGCGCTCCATCGCCGTCGCCACGATCGCGCCGCCGCACCCCGAGATCGTCGCGGACTCCGACCTGGACGTCGACCGTGAGAATCCGCTCGGCTCGCTCCTCCGCGTCGGGAGCGAGATCGTGCGCGAGTCCGAGGCGCGTCGGCTCCAGGCGCGGATGGACAGTGCTGCCGCCGCCGTCGACGTGAGTGGCCGCATGGGCCGCCGCGTCCTCCAGAACGCCGCCCGATACCTCCGCGCCGAGCCCGTCGAGGACGGCCGCGCCGCGGACTTCGAGCTCGAGGTCCGCGTCAAGCGATACGGCATCGTGGCGGCGTCGTGGACCTCCGGCGCCTACTTCAACTTCGAGGGCGACGTCATCCTCCTCGACGGCCGGACCGGCCGAATCATCTGGGACACCCGCGTATGGGCGCGCGACCCCGTGCGCGCCACGGCGCTCGGCTCCGACGAGCGCGCCATCGACAACGTCGTCACCGCCATCGCCCTCGCCCGCATGTCCGCACAGGAGGTCGAGCGCGCCTTCGAATCGCTCGCCGACTACGCCGCCGACGCCGTGCTCCGCAGGTTCTCCAACGATCTGGACGACGCGAGGCGCCGCCGCTGACCCCCCGCCGCGCGGTCGGACGTCCGGACCAGGCCGACCGACCGCGCACCCATTGTCCCGCTCCACACATTTTCGCGACGGCACGGCCGTACCGTGGCCGCCCCGCCGATCCGCGGGTGCTCAGGATGCGTCGCCGTGGACCTGTTTCGGGTGAATACGTGCGGGTGCGGCCCTTCGCTTGCGGACAGGTTCGGCGGGGGCTCGTCCGCGTCGCGGGCGTCACACCATTACGCCACGGAAGGAGGTACGGCTGTGTGGAATCCCCCGAGCGGCTCGCCTGCCGGCGCCGGCGGTGACGATGTCAGGATGGGGTGCGTTCCGGTGCGGCGTCCTGCGGGCGCCCCGCGCATTCGCGTCTCGGCGCGGAGCTTCTTCCTCCTGGCGGCGCTCGCCGTCGCGATCAGCGCCTGTAGGCGGGAGCCCGCGCCGGAGGAGACCGGCGCCATGGCGGACAGCCTGGCCGCCGCCGTGCACCGCGCCGAGGGCGGTCCGGAGCTGCCGGCGGCGGAGGGCGCCGGCACGAGGGAGTACGGCGACACGCTGCGGTTCGAGGTCGACGTGCCCCAGGCCGTCGTGCTCGGCGCGGAGGTCCCGATCGAGGTACGCCTCACGAACATCGGTTCCGAGCCCATTACGCTGACCCTGGCCGAGCCGGAGGCCGCATTCGACGTCGAGGTCCGCGACGAGGCCGGCGAGGTCGTTTGGCGACGCCTGGAGGGACAGGCCGTCGCCCGGGACGTCCAAACCCGCGTGCTCGCGCCCGGCGAAACGCTGACGCTGCGCGATACGTGGCCACAGCGGACGAACGCGGGTGCGCCGGTCGCCGAAGGGTCGTACCTCGTCATGGCATCGGTCGCCGGCCCGCAGCCGGAACCGATCCGGACGCGGGCGCGGCTGCTCCGGATCGCCGCGCCCTGAGGCCGCCCGCGATCACTCGGCGCAATCGAAGACCTTCTCCCCCTGGATCCAGGTTTCGGCGACCCGGGTTCCGGCGATCTCCTCGGCCGGGAGCGTGAAGAGGTCGCGGTCGAGGATGGCGAAGCTGGCCTCGTACCCCGGCGCGATCCGGCCGAGCTTGCCCTCGTAGGGGACGAGCGCGGCGGCGCGGGCGGTGTAGAGGAGCACCGCCTGCGGAACGGTGATCGCCTGCCCGGCCACGATGTCCGCGCCGTTGTACGCCTTCCGCGTAACCGCGGCCTGGATCGAGACGAAGACGTCGTCCGGGTCGGACCAGGTCGTGCACGGCGCATCGGAAGTCAGCGCGAAGTAGGGGAACGCCGCGTCGGCGTCCTTCACCGCGTAGGCCCGCCGGTACTGGGCGTCGGTCAGGTTCCCCTCGTACGACTCGTACTCGGCAAAGAAGAAGATGATTTGCATCGTCGCGCCGAAGCGCATCTTCGTCTCGCGCACGCGCCGGAGCTGCTCGGGCGTGAGGAGCGTGACGTGCTCGAGGCGCACCGACGGGACGTCCGGCCCGAGCCACGGCTCCTTGTCGGCGAAGAAGTCGAGCACGCGCTCGATCGCACGGTCGCCCATGGTGTGCGCCGAGAGCTGGACGCGGTTGCGCACGGCCCAGCGGTAGGCGGCCTCGAGCGCGTCGTCGGTGATGGTCGGGTAGCCGTACTCCTCCGTGCCGCGATACGCCTCACCCACCCAGGCGGTGCGCGCCGAGATGGTCCCATCGATGAAGACCTTGACGCCTGCGATCTTGATGCGTCCGGTCCGCTCCTCCTCGGTCAGGTCGGGTAGCCCCTCCTCCGGCCACATGATGTAGACGCCGGCCTGCTGCGGGAATCCCCGCCGTTCGGCGTCGACGAAGAGCCGGAACGAGTCGACGGGCTCACGGCGGCCCATGAGCTCGCTGACCGCGACGATGCCGCGCTCGGCGAAGTGCTCGCCGGTCCACGCCAGGTCGGCGACCCGCGCCTCCCAGCTCGGCGGCGCCATCGCGAAGCGGACGACGTCGTTGGCCGCATGTTCCTCGAGGAAGCCGTTCGGCGTGCCGTCCTCGTACCGGCCGAAGCGGCCGCCCTCGGGGTCGGGCGTGTCGCGCGTGATCCCCGCGAGCTCGAGCGCGCGCGTGTTGCATACGCCCGAGTGGCAGTCGGAGCGCATGACGTAGACGGGCTGCGTCGTCGAGACCTGGTCGAGGTCGCGCGTCGTCGGCGTGCGACGCTCGGCCAGCTTCGACTCGTCGTAGCCGAACCCCTCGATCCAGAGGTGGTCGCCCTTGCCGTAGTTCGGGTGGCGCTTCAGCGCCTCGATCAGCTCCGGGATGCTGTGGACGACGGGCACCGTGCACGGCACCGCGTTGCGCGTCATCGCGATGTACGTCGGGTGCGTGTGGACGTCGACGAAGCCGGGGACGACGGTGCGCCCCTCCAGGTCGACGACCTCCGCGTCCCGCAGGTCCAGGTCGTCGCCGATCCGCGTGATCTGGCCGTCCTTCACAGCGAAGGCGCTCACGAACTCGTGCTCGCTGCGCCCCGTAAAGACCTTTCCGTTGACGAAGATTCGTTCTCTCGACACGACCAGCTTCTCCTGTCCGTTGGCCGCGGCCGCCCGTACGGGCCGCTGACTAACATACCCCGATGACCGCGGAAGGTCTCGGGGGCGGATGGCCGTTTCGCCGGGGGCGCGGCACGCGGGGCCGGCCGCCGGGCTCACGGCGCGCATCGGTCGCCACGCGGACCGCCAACACATGGGTGACCGAAAATGCGCAACGGCCGCCCGGAGCGATCCGGGCGGCCGTCGTCGTGGTGGGCGCCACGCACGTGGCGCGGCGCTCACACCGAATCGGGCTCGTGGCTGCCGCTACTTCTTCTCCGCCTCGAGCCCGGCCTCGAGCGCCTTCGCGATGCGGGCGCGGCTCTCGAGGAGGTGGGCGCGGGTGTAGTCGTCGAGCGACTGGGCGCCGACGCGCGCGGAGATGCGGCGGTCCAGGTCCTCGAGGCGCAGACGCGCGACCGCGCGGGCGTCGGCCGGCATCCGCGAGGGCGGCGTGACCAGGATCGTCGTCATCTGATCCAGGTATGCGCGCTGGAGGTCGCGGCGGTTCGCCGGGATGCGACGCGCGCCGCCGGTCCAGACCTCGCTCCAGATCGAGCGGGTCAGCCCCTCCATCAGCTCGGGGATCGTCAGCACCTCGTTCGCGCCGAACTTCAGCTCCGCGTCACGGATCCGCGCGAAGACGAACGGGTTCAGGAGCTGCGAGAGCAGCGACGTCTGGAGGTCGAGCACCTGTTCGAGGAGCGGGAAGTCGATCCGCCCGCCCCAGGTGTTCGACTCGCCCCAGTGGCTCCAGCGGTTCGCGCCGAAGCGGGCGAGGACATCGCGGGGGAGCGCGAAGGCATCTTCGTTGAAGGCGTGCGTGCGCATGAACTCGAGCGCCTCGCGCTGCTTCGCCTTCGGCACGTTGACGAACGGCGGCCGGCCGTTCGGGTCGCCGACGTGGTCGCGGTACTGGTACTGCCCGCCGATGTACTTGACCGCGGTCGCGAGCGCGCGGGCGTACTCCGTGAGGAGCGTGCGGTACGCGCCGGTCAGGTCGGCGTAGCGGGAGTTGTCCTGCAGCACGTGCGCGGGCAGCGTCGGCCAGAGCGAAGCGATCAGCTCGGCGCGGCGCTTCCCCCAGGCGAGCGGGTCGGCGCCGAGGTCGTAGACGTTGACCGTCGGGTCGAGCGCGCCGGGGCCGCGGGCGTCCTCGTCGGTGCCGTAGGCGTGGCCGGGCCTGGCGGCCTCGCGCGCGATCGCGGCCGCGCGGGCGTCGTCGGCCGCGTAGCCGTACGAGATCGCCCACAGGTCGTACGTGCCGACACCGGGGTTGTAGAACGGCGCGCCGGTGCCACGCGCGTCCAGGTTCACGCTCGGGTACTCCATGACGGAGCTGAAGACGCCGCGCTCATGAGCCCAGTCGGCGTCCGTCAGCTTCTCGAGCGGCGTGTCCGTCGAGGAGCGGAAGTTGTGGCGCAGTCCGAGCGTGTGGCCGACCTCGTGGGCGGTCACCCAGACGATCGCCTGGCCGACGTACTCCATCGGGACCGACTCGCCCGGGGCGATGTCGCCGTTGGCGGCGAGGAACGCGCGGAGCGTGGCGCCCTGCGCGGCGATGGCTGCGCCGAGCGTCGCCGACTCGCCGCCGGCCGCCAGCGCGGCCAGCTCTTCGGGCGTGGCCGAGAGCATCTCCTGGATCGCGACGCCCGGGCTGACCTTCGTCCGCCAGTCGCGCTTGAAGCCGAGGATCATGTTGTGCTCGATCAGGATGTCCGCATCCAGGATCTCACCCGTGCGCGGATCCACGATCGACGGCCCGATCGCGCCGTAGCCCGGCTGGTCGGAGACGTTCCAGCGGATCGTCGCATAGCGCAGGTCCTCGGGGTCGGCGCCCTCGGGGAGCATCTCGGCGCGGATCGCGTTCTTCCACCCCGCCGCCTCGAAGGCGCGGTTCCACACCTCGACGCCCTGCTTGATGTACGGGCGGTACCGCTCGGGGATGTTGTGGTCAAGGTAATAGACGATCGGCTCGACCGGCTCGACCAGACCATCCGGCCCCGGCGCGCCCTTCGGCTCCAGACGCCAGCGGTTGACGTAGCGCACGAAGAAGTCGTCGCCATCGTCGTTCGAGAAGTCCTTGTGCACCGTCATGAAGTAGCCGACACGGTCGTCGGCCAGGCGCGGCTTCATCGGCTGCTCGGGCAGCTTCGCGAAGGAGTAGTGCACCGAGACCGGGATGTAGCGCCCGTCCGGGACCGACGGCAGCGGCACCGGCTGCGGCGGGCGGAACGTCAGCTTCGCCCGCACGTTCACGTTCTCGGGGAACGCCTTGACCGACTCGAGCCAGCTCCGCTCACGGTCGAACGTGGCCCGACCGGGCTGACCCGGCCGCGAGATCGCGCGGTTCACCGACTCACCCACGCCCGACAGGTCCGAGAGGATCCAGCCGTAGATGTCGAAGACGACCGCCGAGTCCTCACGGATCGACTCGATCTTCGCCGACGCGAGGACCGACTCGCCGAAGGTCAGCTCGACCGCCTTCGCCGCCGCCGGGTCGTTCGGCGCGACGAAGCGGTGCGGCCGCTGGACCAGGTAGATCCGGTCGCCGTGCCGCTCGAAGGCGACGATGCTCCCCTCGAAGATGTTCAGCATCGTCCCGCCGTAGAGCCCGCCCGCGCCGATCCCGCGAGCGATCTCGAAGTTCATCAGGAAATCCTCACCCAGCCGATCCTTCGGCACCGCGAGGTACAGGTTCTCCGCCTTCTGGTAGGTGTCGAAGAAGCCTTCCCGGACGACGGCGCCCCGGGTCAGCTCGTCGAACGACTTGAAACCGTCGCCCGGACGAGCGCGAGGCGCCTCCGCCTGCGGCGCCGGCGCAGCGGGCCGGCCGCTCGCCGTCGAGCAGCCGGCCAGGGCGACTGCCGCGACAAGGGCAAGGATCGGTTGCTTAAGGAGGTTCATGGGCTTGCTCCTCGGAAACACTGCGTGGAGTGAGTAGTGTGGCCATCGCGCGCGTGCGCGCGAAGAACATCGGCGCAATCCGTCATAACACCGATTGCCAAGGCCATTTAACGGATCGAGACGGGTTTGCGCAAGGGCCGGGGCGCGGTATCGAGGCCGGCGGTATGAGGAAATGGATTCGGACGGAGTTGCAGTGGGGGTCCGGGCGGAGTGGCGTTGGGGATCCGGGCGGAGTTGCGCCGGGATCCGGGCGAAGTTGCGTTGGGATCCGGGCAGAGTGGCGTTGGCGCCCGGACGGCGTGG
>CAYPGK010000087.1:9025-10565 GCA_964410055.1 uncultured Gemmatimonadaceae bacterium
ATGGCGTGGCATTGGGTCCGAATGGCGTGGCATTGGGTCCGGTTGGCGTGGCACTCATGAGGGTCCGGCCGGCGTGGTGGAGAGCCCTGCTCCTCCGGGCGGAAGGCGCGGCTCGGACCGCGGCGTCACGATGAAAGAAATGCGGAAACCGCGCGAACATTTCCGAGTCCCGGCGCCTCGCGACGGACCCGGCGACAACCCAAACGTCTACGATACAAGCACTTACGAGTGAGGCGCGGCACGGCACGGGTCGTGCCCTATGCAGGGGGCACAATTCGGCAGCGCGGTGAACGGGAACTCCGGGGAGAGCGCCGCGCTGAAGAGGACGGTCGCCGCAGTACGGGCGGCCGTTCTCTTTTTTCGGCCTTGCCTCATCCCGCCCGGCCATTACCTTGGGTCGTGATCTTCCACGCGTCGGCGAGCGCCTTGCTCCCGGCCCGGATATGAAGGGGCCGAACGGCTGCCCGCCCGGGCACGACGGACCCCGCGAATCCAGCTTCTCCAGCAGCACCCGACATACACGAACCGGGCGCGGCAGCGCCCGCTCACCCGAAGGGAGGGACTCTCGTGGCGACGGTGCATTCGACTACCGCTCCGGCCGCAGTCATCACGCCCGGCGAGCCGCGCGAACTCAGCGCCCTGATCCTGCGCTGGTCGGCGCGGGGACTGGCGGCGATGGTGTGGCTCAGCGCGCTGCTCTTCGGCATCTACATCCTCTTCTTCTACGCCGGCGCGCTGGCGGTGGGGGAGATGGAGCAGTGGAACTGGGTGCTGCCGCGGCTCTACGACCCCGAATCGCCTGCCGGGACGGTGGGGATCGGGATCCACTTCGCGACCGGCGGCGTCGTGCTCGCGCTGGGGTTCATCCAGCTCATCGGCCCGGTCCGCGACCGGTTCCCCGCACTGCACCGCTGGTTGGGCCGTGTGTACGTGGCGTCGTCGCTGCTCGCCGCGATCGGCGGGCTGGTGTTCATCGCGACCGTCGGCACGATCGGCGGGACGCCGATGGACATCGGCTTCGGGCTCTACGGCGTGCTGATGACGATCGCGGCCGTGCAGACGTACCGTCACGCGCGTGCGAGGCGGCTCGAGGTGCACCGCGCGTGGGCAATCCGCCTCTTCGCACTCGCGATCGGGTCGTGGCTGTACCGGATGGACTACGGCTTCTGGCTGATCCTGGCGAACCGGCTCGGCCATCACGACTACTTCACCGGCCCGTTCGACCGGATCATGGCGTTCTTCTTCTACCTGCCGAACCTGGCGGTGGCGGAGGCGTTCATCCGCGGCCGGAGCAAGACGGCGTCGCCGCCCGTGCGCATTGCGGCCTCCGTCGTCCTGGTCGCCGCGGCGTTCCTGCTCC
This sequence comes from uncultured Gemmatimonadaceae bacterium, assembly GCA_964410055.1. GTDB lineage: Bacteria > Gemmatimonadota > Gemmatimonadetes > Longimicrobiales > RSA9 > CALBZE01. Next base: position 10,386 of record CAYPGK010000087.1, read on the forward strand.
TGGTCGGCACGTACTACTTCTGCCGGTTCTACTGGATCCCGGGGATCGCGCTACGGATCGCGGGGTGAGGGCTGCCGGGGCCGGGCTGGCCGGGAGGCGAGGCGGCGGGGTGGCCGGCGCGCGCTCCGTCACCGTGTGCGCCGTCACCGCGCGCTCCGCCATCGTGCGTTCCGCCACCGT
>CAYPGK010000087.1:10665-11950 GCA_964410055.1 uncultured Gemmatimonadaceae bacterium
CCGCCACCGTGCGCGCCGCCACCGCCCACGTGGTCACCGTGTGCGCCGCGTTCCCGAGCTGCCGGGCGCCGTCGCCTACGGCTCGACGCCCGGCAGCGACAGCCCATCCACGTTGATCCCGCCGTAGCGCACGATCCAGTGCAGGTGCGGCCCGGTCACGCGGCCGGTCGCGCCGACCTTGCCGATCTGCTGGCCGGCCTGGACGGTGTCGCCCTCGGCGACCGTCGCCTCGCTCAGGTGGAGATACGCGGTCACGAGGCCGGCGCCGTGGTCGATGTAGACGACGTTGCCGCCGAGGAAGAATTCGTCGACGATGCGCACGACGCCCCGCGCGGCCGCGTGGACCGGCGCGCCGATCGCGCCCGCGAAGTCGACGCCGGTGTGGCGGCTCTGGATCTGCCCGTTGAACTCCCGGCCGTTGCCGAAACGGCTCGTGATGCGACTCGGCCGCGGCCGCACGAACGGCGCCTCCCAGAGTCGCGGCGTGCCGTGCGCCCGGCGCGAGGTCTCGCGGACGCGCTCGCCCTCGCGGCGGATCCGCGCCGTCGTCGCCTCGTCGTACCCGCCGCCGTAGCGCGGCGCGACGGTCAGCCGCTCGTGCCGGAAGTTGCCGGGCGCGACCTCGATCCGCTCCTCTCGCCGCTCGACGCGCCCCGCCGCCGTTCGCACCTCGAGACGCAGCGTGAGCTCGCCTTCGGCATCGACGGGGACCGCCGCGAGGGCGGAAAAGGCGACGTCGCCCGGCTCGAAGTGCAGCGGCTCACCCGCGAACTCGCCCGTCACGCGCCCGAGCTCCGCGCCCTGCGGGAACACCTGCACCGTGAAGACGGTGCCCTGCACCGGCCGCTCGGGGAGCCACTCGACCCGCGCGACCGTGGGTGAGAGCGCCCGGTCGATCGAAGCGAAGACGACCGGCGCCGCCGCGCGCGCGAAGCTGGAATCCGCGGGTGACGCAGAGGCCGTCGCCGACGTGTCACCATCGCCCCCGACGCCTCGGTCCGCCGCCGCAGCCAGGCCGGCCACCGCCACCACCATGCCGATCGCCAGCACCCGCACTCGCCCGCCGAATCCGTGCATCGTCCCTCCGTCTGTCGCCCGCGTCCGCGCCGCGGCTCATCCCCGGATGGCCCGCGGGCCGTCCGTCGGTGGTCGTTTCGGTCGTTTGGGGTGATACAACGCGGGGGCGGGAAGGTTCGTGAAGTTGTCCCGGTTCAGTGGACAGTGTGAGGTTTGCGGCTCATGCCGCTGTGACCGGAGCAAACCTCCTCTCATAGCTCATGGGTGA
>CAYPGK010000088.1:0-11878 GCA_964410055.1 uncultured Gemmatimonadaceae bacterium
CGCTGGTCTGTCCGGGGGGCGAGCCATCAACGAGATTGCGGGCTGGGCGCTGTACCGAATGGCCCGCGGACGTGGGCTTGGGTTGCGGCCGCAAGGCTACCCGGCGAGTACGCTGGCGGAGCGGGTTCGCTGAGGAGCAGACAGTGCTGGCATCCAGGCGCCATTCTCTACATGGCCTTCCACCAGTGGAGGTCACACGGCTGACGCGGTTTCACGGGTCGCGTTCGGAGGGGGCGGTGCAAGCGCGCTTTGCAACTTACTCTTGGGAGTAGGATACATGAACTCGCACGTTGAAAAGCAACCGTGGGCATAGCGGGGCAACAGTGGGCATAGCGGGGCTCGTCGGCGGCCTGGGGCCGGAATCCACGGTCGACTATTATCGGATGATCCTGCGCGTCTGGAAGACGCGCAATCCAGCGAGCCTGCCGCGCCTGATCATCGACAGCCTGGACGTCAACGTCGGCATCCACCTCGTCCAGAGCGACCGTCCGGGTTTGGTCCGGTATCTCCTGGATTCCATCCGACGACTCGAGCGCGCCGGGTGCGAGTTCGCGGCGATGGCCGCAAACACGCCTCACATCGTCTTCGATGAGCTGGCGGCGGAGTCCCCGATCCCGCTCCTCAGCATCGTGGAATGCTGCGCGGACGCCGTCGAGTCCCGGGGGTTCCGGCGGGTGGGGCTCCTGGGCACGGGGTTCACGATGGGGGCGGGATTCTATCCCACGGTCCTCGGACGGCGCGGGATCGACGTGGTGGTGCCCGACGAGCAGCGTCGCGCCTGGCTGCACGATCGGTATCTGACCGAACTGCTCGAGGGCGACTTCACGGACGAGACCCTCGCCGGGGTCACCCGGATCGTGGAAGAGTGGGCCGAGCAGGGCGACGTCGACGCGGTCGTCCTCGCCGGGACCGAGCTGCCGCTCCTGATCCGGGCCGATTCGCTCGCCGGTCTGCCGCTGCTGGATACGACCGAGATCCATGTGCAGGCGATCGTCGACCGGCTCGGCAGTGATGTGCGGTAGCCCGCGATCTGACCCCGAGCCGAGCCGTAGCTCAGATCTCCTCTCCCGCCGTCGGCGAGCCACACGCCCGTCGCGCTGCCCAGCGCACCGCCCGCCATCCCGAATATGCTTGCGCTCAACAGCCCCGGATCATCGCCGCCGCCCCAGCCCAGACCCTCGCCCCAGTGAGCGTGTGGGTTCAGCCCAGCGGTTTCGGTTCGCTCGGGTGTCGCATACCTCCTCCGGCCGTGTGGCCCGTCCTTCAGGACCAGTCTGTCAGTCCGACCACGGCTTCCAGCAATCCCTTCGCAACCCCCACCGCGGCCCCGGCGGCAGCCGCGCCCACCTCCCCTACCAGGACGACCAGGTCACCGGCCAGGTCCCAGCGGAGTATGGACTCGGCAGCGCTGTCCAATCTGCGTGCTACGGTCCTCTGCCCCCGATGCGTACTCTCCAGGTGATCCGAGGCGGCCTGCGACCGTTGACGGATGAGCTCTAGCTCGCCCGGATCGAACCACACGCCGCCGCACTCACCACACCGGTCCAGCTCGACCCCCCGCACACGAACCGACGAGAGCCGAGATGCCGGACACGCCGGACATCTCCGGTCCTCCACCCGATGAGCGCCGCTCGGCGTGGAAATCCCGTCGCGGAGAGCGGTGAATCCGGGATGATCGCGAAGGCGGTCGATCACTGAGCCGGAAAACCAGAGCCCCCGACATTGCGGGCACGCGTCGATGGCCAGCTTGCCGTGGGTGTGGCGGACGAGGGCACTCCCCTCGACCGGGCAACACAACTTTCTCGGTTCTGCCGTGATGCTCACCGACACCTGCCTGTTGGGTGCGTGTTCATATTCCGGATGATGTTCCAGGCGCTCCTCTAATACCCGGACCGAACCTGTTCGAAGTCCCGGTAAGTAAGGGTAAACGTCGCGGTGGACTCCGTCACCAGCACGCCCGCGGCTCTGCGGGGCCGTACCGTGGCGTGGCCCTTCGACGGAAGCCGTATCGCACTCCCGCCCACTTCAATGTCTGAATAGGCGACCTCGGCCCGGGCGAATGGTTTGCCGTCTTCCAGATACTCGACCTCGAGCCGCTGCATCAAGTACGTGTCCGCATCCAGCCAGATCCGGCCCCGAATGTCGACTCGATCCTCCCGGGGTCGGACCGGACGAAAGCGCATTTCCAGTGCGCCGTCGGCGTCTCCAACGGCGGTTTCCAGGCAGTGGTCACGCAGAAACCCGTCATCGAAAAGCTCCTTGTCATTCGGCAATCTCAATACGGACCTGTCTTGCGCGTAGCCCTGGACCTGACGGATGGCCTGACGGCGCTGGTCACGAACGAGGACCGAATCCGGCTCGTTGATGAGGGTCGTATCTCTACTCTGTCGATTGTCTCTCAGGAGCCGCTGCCTGACGTGCATGTCCTGTCGCAGAGTGGTGGCGAAGCGGTACTGGAGCTCGAACGCCCGTCTGATCTCCACCCCCTTCTGTGCCTCGTTCCAAAGCGCCTGCAATTCGGGGTGCGTCTCGAGCTGCCCTCCCGTCAAGCAATCCCCTGCCGGCCAAACCATGATCTCTGCCAGTTGAATCGGCTCGATCGTGCCGAGGATGTCCTGGAAAACCGTCTCGCCTCGTTGGACGCTCACGATAGGGGAGAGAACTCTCTGGTAGCCGATCCGTTCGAGCCGTAAGCGATAGTTTCCAGCGGGCACCCTGACGAAATGGAACCGGCCTTCCCCATCGGTGAGGGCCCGGAGCGGCGAGGCTGTCTGATCGTTCACCGACACGAGCTGGATGAGCGAGAACGGGAGCGGTCCCCCATCTTCCGCAGACCTCGCAACACCCTCGACCGCTCCTTAGCCCACCTGGGCGGTTGCACGGGATGCACCACAGAACCCGATCAGGACGATAGCGAGAATGAGGTGGACCAGGGGTGTGGGTCTGAAAGTAAGTCGATTGTGCATGTAGTCTCAAACGCCAGGGATTTCCAATTCAGGTCAGACACCTTGACGACCCATTTCACCCACCTGCTGCCGCTCGATCGGCCACCGACCTTACCGCGGGATCCCGTACTCGCGCCGGAAGTAGAGCAACGGCCGGCGGTCGGCGCCCGTGGCGACGCGCTCGACCGCGCCGATCACGAGGGTGTGGTCGCCCTCGGGGTGGCGACGCGTGACGCGGCAGGTGAATGAGGCGAGGGCGTCGGGGAGGACCGGGTCGCCTTCGCGGGGGAAGTGCATCTGGGCGAGCGGGCCGGTGTCGGCGAAGATGCTCGCGAGGCGCCGCTGGTCCTCGGCCAGGATGCTCACGCCGAACTCCGCGCCTTCCTTGAGGAACGGCAGCACCGTCGCGTTCGGGTTGATGGAGACGAGGATGAGGGGCGGTTCGATGGCGACGGGGAGGAACGCCGTCGCCGTGATCGCGTAGACCGTCGCCTCGTCCCGCACGGCGACGACGGTCACGCCCGTCGCCCAGCGGGAGAACGCGTCGCGCAGTGCGGCCTGCGACAGCGTGCCCGGCTCCTCCGCCTCCGCGCCGGTGGCCTCGATCCGCGCCGAAATCGGGCGACGCGTCCTGCGCTGCTCGCTCATCGTCGTCTCCTCCTCTGGCGGTCCGCTCCGGGACACAAGCTAGGGCTCCACGCGGGGTGCGGCCAGCGGCCGGACCACCGCGCCCGACGGCCGGACCACGACGGCCGTCGTCGGCCGACTGATCCGCCGACCCGGCCGGAGCGCGCCGGCCGCGCGGCCAAAGGGGCACCGCGATTGCGTGCGCCCCCGGCCCGTCCCCGGCGCGTGAAGCCCGCGCGCTCCGGATCCCGCCGGACCGACCGGCGCCCCTGCACACCCGTGCCGTTCCCGACCACCCGTTCCCCTAGGAGGCGACGCATGTTCTTCCGCGACCGGCGGCTTCAGTTCGATGCCAGACCCGAGCGGCCCGACCCCGTCTATGCCAGGAAGCTGCAGGAGGTGCTCGGCGGCCAGTGGGGCGAGATCAGCGTGATGATGAGCTACCTGTTCCAGGGCTGGAACTGCCGCGGCCCCGCCAAGTACCGCGACATGATCCTCGACATCGGGACCGAGGAGATCGCGCACGTCGAGATGCTGGCGACGATGATCGCTCGCCTCCTCGAGAAAGGCCCCGTCGACGCGCAGGAGGAGGCCGCCCGGGATCCGATGGTCGCCGCCGTGCTCGGCGGGATGAATCCGCAGCACGTGATCGTGAACGGGCTCGGCGCGTCGCCGACCGACAGCGTCGGCTACCCGTGGAACGCGCGCTACACCATCGCGAGCGGCAACCTGCTCGCGGACTTCCGCTACAACCTCACCGCGGAGTCGCAGGGGCGGCTCCAGGTCTGCCGGCTCTACAACATGACGACGGATCCGGGCGTGCGTCGCATGCTCTCTTTCCTGATCGCGCGCGACACGATGCACCAGAACCAGTGGCTGGCGGCGATCGAGGAGCTGAAGGCGGACGGGCTCGAGGAGACGCCGGTGCCGAGCGCGTTCCCGCAGGACCTGGAGTATGCCGACGTCGCGTACCAGTTCTGGAACGTCTCCGAAGGGTTGGAAAGCGAGGCCGGCCGCTGGGCCGCCGGCCCGAGCCCCGACGGCAAGGGCGAGTTCCAGTACCTCGCCGAGCCCGAGCCGCTCGGCGAGGAGGTCCGCGAGCTGGATGAGGCCGTGCCCCTCGCCCTCGGCACGGCGAAGAAGAAGTTGAGGGTCCAGCCGCCCGGGCTGGGCGGCCGCGGCGGCGAGCTGCGCGCGGCGGATTGACGACGGGTGCACTGAGGCGACTGCTCGGGCGCCAGCGTCGCGGGTCCGGCGCAGACGCCAGGGGCGCGCATATGGCGGCGGCGAGAATCGGCGGCGGCGTGTGCAGCGTGTGCGGCAGGGAAATGGGTGTTGTCGGTGCTACAATGGTCGGGCCCGGTCGCACCGACGAGGCTCCACGTAGCCATCGCTGCACCGAATCGCACAACGAACACCCTTTGCGCGATGCTTGATCGATCGGGGTGAACTATTCACCGCAATCGATCAAGCGATCGCACTGCTCGCGAAGATGGTGCGATAAGGGGGAAATATTCGCCCCTATCGCACAACTTCCCGCCGAACGCCGTTGCTTGTGCGATTGGGTGCGTGCCGCGGCGGCCTCGCCCGCCCACCGCCCTGCCGCCCACCACGGTGCCCGCCCACCACGTTGCCCGTCCACGACATTGCTCGCCCACCGCCCCACCTACGGACCGCCCTGTCTCCCGCCGCCCCGCCCGCCGCACTGCCCGCCGAACCGCCCGCCACCCCGCCCCCGCACTGCCCGTCGAACCGCCTGCCACACCGCACCCGCCCCGCGCGCCGCCCCGCCCCCACCCCGCCCCCACACCGCCCCCGCCCCCGCCCCCGCGCCCCCACGCCTCGCCCGCGTCCGCGCTACTGCATCCCGCTGTCACGCCTCGCCCTTGCCCGGCAGCATCAACGTCAACGCCAGTCCGGTCACCACCACTGCGATCCCCACGCGGTACAGGAACGCGACCGCGTCGGTCAGCGCCTCGGGCGACGCCGCGGCGATCGGGTCCACGGCGTCTGCGGGGACGGTGTGCGCGATCGCGAGGGCGAAGAGGGCGCCGGCGATGGTGACGCCGATGACCTGGCCCATGGCGCGCGAGAAGGTCGAGAGGGCGGTGACGACGCCGACCACCTCCGGCCGCGCGGCGCCCTGCGCGATCAGGGTGTAGAGCGGCAGCGACGGCCCGATCCCGAGCCCGACCAGCACCATCTTCCACGTGACCTCGAGCGAAGTCGACTCCGTCGTCAGCGTGTATCCCATGAGGCCGAACGCCGCGATGAGGAGGAGCAGGCTCCCGACGAGGAGCGGCTTCGTGTGCCCCAGCCGACTCGCGAGCTGGCCCGCCGAGATGCTGCCGCCGACGATGCCGAGCGTGAGCGGCAGGAGCGTGAGCCCCGCGCTCGTCGCCGAGACGCCGATCACGTTCACCAGGTAGAGCGGCAGGAAGATCATGCTGATCAGGAAGACCGAGCCGAGGACGAACGACGCGGCCGTCGCGAGCGCGATGGTGCGGTCGCGGAAGAGGCGGAAGTCGACGATCGGATCGGCCGCGCGACGCTCCGTCGCCACGAACGCGGCGAGGCCGAGCGCGGAAGCGGCGAGGAGCGCGAGGATCGGTGCGCGACCCGACGTCGCCTGACCCACCGAGACCTCCTCACCGCCGCCGAGCAGGGAGAGCGCGAGGAGGAGCGGCACGACGCCCACGATCAGCCACGCCGCACCCGCGACGTCGATCGGCGCCCGCCGTGGACGGCCGCCGATGCGTGGCATCTTCGTCACGATGAACCATAGCGCTACCGCGCCGATCGGCAGGTTCACGAAGAAGACCCAGTGCCAGCCGAGCGTGTCGGTGATCACGCCGCCGACCAGCGGGCCGATCACGCTCGAGATCCCCATCGTCGCGCCGATCAGCCCCATGTACTTCCCCCGCTCCGCCGGCGGGAAGAGGTCCGCGATCACCGCGAGCGTCGAGGTGAAGAGCGACGCCGCGCCGAGCCCCTGCACCGCGCGCCCCACGATCAGCACGCCCGTGTTCGGCGAGAGCCCCGCCACCACCGAGCCGAGCAGGAAGAGCACGACGCCCACCAGCAGGATCGGCTTGCGGCCGTACAGGTCCGACAGCTTGCCGTAGATCGGCAGCATCACCGTCGAGGCGACGAGGTACGACGTCGTCAGCCACGCGTACAGCGACGCCGGGATCGCGAGGTCCCGCTGGATCTCCGGGCCCGCCGTCGCGACGATCGTCTGGTCCAGCCCCGAAAGGAGCAGCGCGATCAGCACGCCCGCCATCGCGTAGATGCGGTCTCGCCGGTCGATGGCCGGCGTGGGAGCGCCGCCGTCCCCCTGCTCCGGCGTCGGCCGGATCGATGCCTCCATCAGCCCGCCGCTCCGTGAATGCATGACTCCATCGAGACTCCGTGCGTCGCGCGATACGCCTGGTCGAGCCCCGAAAACTATGCGGCTGTCAAGGGCTGGGGGCGGGGGACGGCCTCGGCACGCGGTCCAGCGGGGTCGCGGGGCGTCGCTCGTGAACACTCGCGCGTCGCCCGGGCAACGGTCGGGCGATGGGGCGCAGGTCGTATGCCCGGCACGCTGCGGTTCGCAGGGGCCAGTGCAACACCCGGCCACGAAGCTGATTCGTGCATCCGTATTGCGAATTTTGTGGTACCTAAATATTGTTTCGCCAGTCACGTAACTTTGAGGTCGATCGAGATGGAGTCGAGGACCATGAGGATTCTTCGTGCGGGACGGCGGGCAGTCGGGGGCGCGTACTCGGCGGGCGTCGGGGCGCTTTCGGTCGTTGCGACGTTGGCGGACGCGACGCTGGCTGTCAGGTCTCTGGCGGTCAGGGCGCTGGCGGTCAGGGCGCTGGCGGTAACGGCGCTGGCAGGCACCGCGTTCGCGACGCCGGTGAGCGTGGCCGTAGCGGCGTCCGTGGGTGCCGCCGTCGCCGCCCGGGCGCAGGGCGAACTCCACGATGTCGCGGGCCGGGTGCGGGGCGCTGCAGGCGAGGCGGTGGCGGGGGCGGAGGTCCGGGTGCTCGGGACGACGCGGGTGGTGGTGGCGGATGGGGACGGGCGATTCGTCGTGCGGGGGCTGCGGGCAGGCGAGCATCGTCTCCACGTATCGCGGCTCGGTTACGCGCCCGTGGTGGTCGACGTGGCGGTGCGCCCGGGCGCGAGCGCCTCGCCGGTCGAGGTGGTGCTGACGGAGACGCCGCTCACGCTGCCGGGTGTGCAGGTGACGGCGACGCCGGGCGGGGGCGATGTGCGGGCGGTGGCGCAATCGACGACGCAGCTCTCGGGCGCTGCTCTGGAGCGGAGCCTCAGTGCGACGCTGGCGCAGACGCTCGAGCGGGAGCCGGGCGTCGCGGTGCGTTACTCCGGCCCCGCGGCGGCGGCGCCGGTGATCCGCGGGCTCACGGGCGACCGGATCCTGGTGCTCCAGGACGGCCAGCGCGCCGGCGACCTGGCGGGCTCGGCGGTGGACCATACGGTCACGGTCGATCCGCTCTCCGCGTCGCGGGTGGAGGTTGTGCGCGGCCCGGCGGCGCTGCTGTACGGCAACAACGCGCTGGGCGGCGTGGTCAACGTGATCTCAGACGACATTCCGCTGGAAGTGCCGGAGCGGGTGGCGGGAGAGGCAGCCGGGCAGGGCGAGTCGGCGTACGGCGGCGGAGGCGCAACGATGCGGCTGGTCGCGCCGCTCGGCGGCGGTTGGGCGGTGGGGGTGCGGGGCGGCGCGCGCCGGACGGGGGACGTGCGCATCCCGGAGGACCCGGCGCTGGGCCGTCGTCTCGCGAACACGGGGATGGAGAGCGTGAGCGGGACGGTCGGCGTCGGCTACGCGGGGCGTGCGGTGCGCGCCGGCGCTGCACTGCGCCTCTACGACTTCGGCTACGGCCTCCCGGCCCGCCCCGGGAGCGACCCGCTGCGCTGGGACGGCCGCCGCGCCGAAGCGGTGCTCCGTGCCGAGTTCGAGCTGCCGACGGTCGCCTTCCCCGCCGCGCGGCTCGACGCGACGCTCCAGGACTACGCGCACGACGAGCGCGTCGTCGCCGACGGGTCCGGGAACCGCTTCGAGCTTCGCACCGCCGCGGTCGGGTTCCGGCTGGACCAGTCTCCGCGCGGCCCGCTGGGTCGCGGCGCATGGGGCGTGAGCGGGCTGTGGAAGGAGTACACGAGCGAGGGCGCGGCATCGCTCACGCCCCCGGCGACGTCGCGGGCCATCGGCGTCTTCGGCTTCCAGCAACTCGAGCTCGGCGATGGCGGCGCGGCGCTCCAGCTCGGTGCGCGGCTCGACCGCTACGCCGTCGCGTCGCATACGGCGCCGAACTTCGGACCGGGCCGCGACCGCGTCTTCGCGGCGGCCTCGGGCTCGCTCGGCGCCGTGCTCCCCCTCGGCGACGCGATGAGCGCCGCCTTCACGGTCGCCCGCGCCTTCCGAGCGCCCACCGTCGAGGAGCTCTTCTCCAATTCCGTCCACGCCGGGACCGGCGCCGTCGAGTTCGGCAACCCGGAGCTGGACGCCGAGCGCGCGCTGGGCGCGGACGCCGTGCTCCGCTTCCACTCGCCGCGCATCTCCGGGCAGATCGCGGCGTACGTCAACCGCGTCGCGGGGTACATTTTTCCGGCGACTCTCGGAGACACCGTCGTCGACGGGCAGGCGCTCCCGGTCGTCGGCTACGCGCAGCACGATGCGACGCTGCGAGGGGTCGAGGGGGCGGTGGAGGCGGTCGTCATCGGATCGCTCGTCGCGAGCGCTGGCGGCGACGTCGTCGAGGCTCGCCGTGAGGGCGGCGGGACGATTCCGTTCCTGCCGCCGGCACGAATCACGGCGGGCATGCGCTGGGATGACGGCATATGGCTCGTTGGCGCTCGGGTTCGCCACGCGGCGGCGCGGACTCGAATCAGCGAAGGCGATGAGACGCCGACGGGTGCGTACACGCTGGTCGACCTCGAGGGGGGCGTTCGGAAGTCGATCGGTGGAGCGGTTCATTCGCTTGTCTTTCGGATCGAGAATGTCGGGGACGTGCTGTATCGGGACGCGAGTAGTCGGATCAAGGATTTTGCGCCGAATCCGGGGAGGAACGTGGGGGTGGTGTATAGAGTGAGGTTCTGAGGGGCGGGCCGGGCCGGCCAGACGGATAGTGCGCGTAGAGACTGGCCTCCGACGCGATTTTCTGCGAGATTGTGGTGTGGTACCGGGCCGCGGGTCCGGCCGCAGGATCGCCGTGGAGATGACCAGTGATGATGACGACGAGCAAGCGCGCCGCCGAGGAGTACACCGCTCCGGTCGAGGACTACCTCAAGACGATCTACGAACTGGAGCGGGCGACCGGCTCCGCGACCACCAACGACATCGCCGGGCGGCTCTCGGTCGCGCCGGCGTCGGTGAGCGGGATGGTCCGCCGCCTGGCCGACCAGGGGCTCCTCGAGCACGAGAAGTACCGCGGCGTGAGGCTCACGGAGGAAGGGCGCCGCGTCGCGCTCGGGACGATCCGTCGCCATCGCGTCATCGAGACGTACCTGACCGAGCGGCTCGGCTACCCGTGGGACCAGGTCCACGACGAGGCCGAGCGCCTCGAGCATGCCGCCTCGGACGAGCTGATCGACCGCATGGCCGCGGCCCTCGGCGAGCCGACCGTCGACCCCCACGGCGCGCCGATCCCCACCCGTGAGGGCGAGATCGACGAGAGCGAGACGACCACCATCGTGGAGCTGGACGTGGGCGAGTCGGCCCGCATCGTCCGCGTCAGCGACGACAACCCCGAGCTCCTGCGCTACCTCGATGAGCTCGGCCTCACCCTAGGCACCGGCGTCACCCTCCTCGAGCGCGCGCCCTTCGACGGCCCCATCACCCTCCGCATCACCGGCGACGGCGAGTCCGGCGAACGCATCATCGGCCACAACGTCGCCGCCGCGATCGGCGTGGAACGCGAGGAATCGGCATAGCGCATCGCCGGCGAGGCAGGGCGGCGTGGGCGGAGCCGTGTTGCGTCCGCCCGCGTAGCCGGTCCTGCCCCCGCCCATACCCTGGCCGCCGTCCCCGTTACCCACCCGCACTGCCGATCTCTCCACGCTTGCACGTCCCTGCGCCTCCACGCGCGCACGCATCTTGCCGGTTGACCTTATCAAGATTTGAGGTTAGACTAAATTTGTAGCCCGGGTGGCTGGACGGTGACGGGTGGGGCCGGGCGAGAGACCGGGAGGCTGACGTGGTACGACCCGAAGTCGCGTTGTCGGTGTTCTTCTTGATGGTCCTCGTGGGCGCGGCGCTGTTCTGGCCGCGTCGGGGGGTGGTCGCGCGGGTGCTGGCGATGCGCCGGTACACGGAGCGGGTGCGGATCGAGGATGCGCTGAAGCACGTCTACCACTGCGAGTATGCGGGGCGGGCGTGCACCGTGGAGAGTCTGGCGGGGGTGCTGGAGGTGTCGCGCCACGTGGCGGCGGGGGTCTTCGCGCGGGTGGTGGAGCGGGGGCTCGGCGAGTGGGCGGGCGAGGATCTGAGGCTGACGGAGGAGGGCCGGGCGTACGCGGTGCACGTGGTGCGGAGCCATCGCCTGTGGGAGCGGTACCTGGCCGACCGGACCGGGGTGCCGCCGTCGGAGTGGCACGAGGAGGCGGACGCACGGGAGCACATGATGTCGCCGGCGGAGGCGGAGGCTCTGTCGGCGCGGTTGGGTCATCCGCGTTTCGACCCGCACGGCGACCCGATCCCCGGGGCGGACGGTGCGATGGCGTCGGTGGAGGGCGTGCCGCTCACGGAGCTGGAGGCGGGTGAGCAGGGCGTGATCGTGCACCTGGAGGACGAGCCGCTGGAGGTGTACGACGAGCTGGTGCGCGCAGGGTTGGGGCCGCAGATGGGGGTCGAGGTGCTGGAGTCGGGCGGCGGCGCGGTCCGGATACGCTCGGGAGGTCGGGAGCACGCGCTGGATGCGATGGTGGCGCGGAGCGTGGCGGTCGAGCGGCTGCCCGAGGGCGCGCCGCTGGACGCGGGGGTGGAGACGCTGGCGAGTCTGCGGCCGGGCGAGTCGGCGCGGGTGGTGCGGATCTCGGCGGCGTGCCAGGGTCCGCAGCGACGTCGCCTCCTCGACCTCGGCGTGGTGCCGGGCACGCGGATCACGGCGGTGCTCCGGAGCGCGTCGGGCGACCCCGTCGCCTACGAGATCCGGGGCGCGTTGATCGCGCTGCGGCGGGAGCAGGCGGAGTGGATCCAGGTGCGGCGCGCGGAAGAGGCAGGCTCCGTGGCGAGCGGTGGGGCGGGCGACAAGGTGGGCGACACGGCGGGTGACACGGCGGGTGACACGGCG
>CAYPGK010000089.1:0-11865 GCA_964410055.1 uncultured Gemmatimonadaceae bacterium
GCCTGCTCGCGGCCTTCATGAGCACGGTCGACACGCACATCAACTGGGGCTCGAGCTACCTGGTCAACGACGTCTATCTCCGCTTCCTCCGGCCCCACGCCTCCCAGCGTGAGCTGGTCGCGGTGAGCCGTGTGACCGTGGTCCTCATCTCCCTGCTCGCCGTCGTCATCGCGAGCCATATCTCGAGCATCGAGGGGGCGTGGAAGTTCTTCGTCGCGCTCGGCGCGGGGCTCGGGCTCCCGGCGATGCTACGCTGGGTCTGGTGGCGCGTGAATGCGTGGACGGAGATCGCGGGGATGACCGTCGCGACGATCGCCGCGTTCGTCCTCTACGCCACCTTCCCCGACGCGCGCGATGAGTATCTGCTCGTCGTGATCGTCGCCCTCGCGACCGTCGCATCGCTCGCTGCGACGTTCCTCACGCCGCCGGTCCCGCGCGAGCACCTGGAGCGCTTCGTCGCCCGCGTCCGGCCGCCGGGGTGGTGGGGCGAGATCGGCGGGGCGGCGCCGCGCCGCGCGATCGCCCGACTGGCCGGCGCATGGGTCATGGGGAACGTCGCGGTCTTCGGGCTGACCTTTGGCGGCGGCCACCTGATCTTCGGCCGCACTGCTCCAGGCTTCCTGCTGTTCGCCGTCGGCGGGGCCGCGGTCTGGGCGACCCTGCGCGGCACGCGCGCGGTGCGGGAGATCCTCGCGGGCGAGCCCGGAGCCGAGGCGGTCGGGGTGATGACGGAGCCGGGATGAAAAACGTCGTCATCATCGGCGCAGGCGCGCGCGGGAACCGCGTCTTCGCCGACCTGATCGCGACGCACGACACCGGTTTCTCTCTCTGTGGCGTGGTCGAGCCGGATCCGGCACGGCGCGCGGCGTTCCAGCGCAGGTACCGGATCCCGCCGCAGCGTGCCTTCGCCGACGTCGACGAGTTGCTCGCGGTCCCTCGCTTCGCCGACGTCGTCTTCATTTGCACGCCCGACCCCACGCACTTCGACGTCTGCCGCGCCGCCTCCGCCTACGGCTACGACGTGCTCCTCGAGAAGCCGATCGCCACCAACCTCGCCGACTGCCTCCAGCTCCTCGACCTGCAGCACACGCACGGCAACCGCATCTTCGTCGCGCACGTGCTGCGCTACGCCCCGTTCTTCCGTCGCATCAAGGAGATCATCGACGAGGGGCGCTTCGGCGCGGTGCGGCACGTACAGCTCGCGGAGAACGTCGGGCACTGGCACTTCGCACACAGCTACGTGCGCGGGAACTGGCGGCGAGCGGCCGACTCGGCGCCGATCATCCTGACCAAGAGCTCGCACGACCTCGACATCCTCGCCTGGCTGATCGGCCGGCGCGTCACCGCGCTCGCCTCATATGGCGCGCTCTCCTACTTCACGGAGGCGAACGCGCCGCCGGACGCCGCCGAGCGCTGCGTGGTGTGCCCGCGCCAGGAGACGTGCCTCTACAGCGCGACCCGGTTCTACCTGAACGATCGGGATGAGTGGCCGTTCGACGTCGTCGCGCCGGGTGAGACGTCCGTCGAGGCGCGCCGCCGCGCGCTCGAGGCCGGGCCCTACGGCCGCTGCGTCTGGCGCTGCGACAACGACGTCTGCGACGTCCAGACCGTGACGCTCGAGTTCGACGGCGGCCCGATCGCGAACTTCGGACTGTTCGCCCACACCGCGGACAACACCCGCAAGATCACGATCCGCTTCGACGAGGCCGAACTCTCCGGCGACCTGCGCCGCAACCGCCTGGAGGTCTCGCATTTCACCGGCCGCAAGGACGAGCTCCTCGTCGAGGAGCTCCCGCTCCCCGCCTTCGCAGACTCCCACGGCGGCGGTGACCTCGCGCTCCTCCACGCCCTGCACGCCCACCTGACCACCGGCGAGCACGAGGACGTGATGACGTCGCTCGAGACGTCGCTGCCGAGTCACGTGCTGGCGTTCCTGGCGGAGGAGTCCAGGCGTGCGGGCGGGGAGCGGGTGATGGTGCCGGATATCTTCGGCGCCCCGACGACGACGGTCGGGGGCTGATCGGCGTTTCCGCGGCCCCCACCTACATCGCCCCCCACACCACCCCGCACCGGGGCCCGCCGGGCAGCAGCCGCGCGGCGAATCCGAACGGGTTGCGCAGGCTCGTCCGGTCCGGCACGGCCGCCCGCACGGGCGACGCCACGACCACCTCGAACAGCGCCTCCTCGCCCGGGGTCCGGACGAGCGCTGCGCGCACCTCGTCCTTCCATGCGCGGTAGTCGGCGGACTCGCCGAAGAGGCGGTGGCGCAGCGATGCGCATTCGGTGAGCATGACGTGGGCGAGCGCGCGTTCCCAGCGGAGCGCGCGGGGCGCGTCGGGGTCGAGGGCGACGTCGGCGGGTGGGACGCCGGCGCGGGCGCCGATCCCGGCGGCGGTCGCGCGGGTGTTGCCGCCGGCGACGGCGGCCGCGCGACGGGCGGTTTCCCAGAGCCGGGCGATCTGTGCGGCCTCGGTGACCCGGCCGGTTGCTTCATGGAGCGCCACGAGGAGCGTGAGCCCGAGCGACGCGATGGATGTGCCGACCATGGCGTCGAGGTAGAACGTCGCCTCGTCGGCCAGGAGGAGGCCGGCGGATAGGATCTCGCGGAGCGTCGTCTCGGCCTCGGCGGTGCGGCCGGCGTCGAGGGCGAGGAGCGCGCGGGCGGTCATGGCTTCGGCGGCCACCTGCACGTTGGACCCGCGCGGGACCGGCAGGTCCCACTCGGCGTGGCCGTCGGGGAAGGGGAGCACGTAGCGTGTGCCGACGATGTCGATCTCCGCGGCGCGTGCGAGCGTCGCGAACTCGGCGAGGGCGGGGTGCGCGGCGCGCTCGCGCAGGAACGTCGCCTGCTCGGCGGAGAGCCCGGCGGCGGCGGCGTGGACCCAATCGGCGGTGGGCATGCGCGAGCGGAACGGCGTCGTGCCGGCCGGGCGCGTGAGCGGCTCGTCGTAGAGGCGCTCCGGGAGGAGGAATCGCGGGTCCGCCTCGGCGTGCCTGCCCGCCAGCGTCAGCGCGTGCAGCGCGTGACCGGCGGCCTCCGCGGTGATCGTGCTGTCGGGCGGGAGGCGGTAGGGCCGGGCGGCCTCGAGCGCGGCGATCCGGGTGGCGAGCCCGCTGCTGCGCGGGACCGCGTCGGCGACGCCGCGTGCGCGGAACGCCGTTGCGCCGATCACGACCGCGAGGAAGGCGACGACGAGCGTGGCCGCCGCCGTCGCGGGTCCGAGGATCCGGAGCGTTGCCGGGGCGCCGGCGGAGCCGCGGCCGGGCTCGGCGGAGCGCGTCGCCTCGAAGCGCTCGGTCCACCGGGCGACGTCGCGTGCGACGGCGTCCGCCGCCTCCCGCGCCCACGTGCGGCGCGGCACCGCGAGGAGCATGTGCTCGGCGCCACGGGCCGCGAGGGCCAGACCGCCGAGGAGGGGGATCGGGCCGAGCGTGAGGCCCCAGGCGACGGCCGGGCTCGCGGCGCCGGCGTAGGCGAGGAGCATCGTCGCCAGGAAGCCGAGCGTCGGCGCGGCGCCGGCGAGGAGGGCGAGGATGCCCGCGGCGACGCGGTTCACCCGCAGCAGCATGCGCGCTTCCGGCGGCAATTCGGCGTACTCCCGTGCGCCACATGCGACGAGCGCCGCGTCACCGCGATGGTCGGCGGCGACCTCGAGCACGGTCCAGCGTCCGTGCCCGGCATTGAGCGCGGTGCGCGCCCCCGCGAGGAGGCGTCGGGCGCGCGACGCCGCGGCGGCGAGCACGATCAGTCCGACCAGCGCGACCGCCTCCGCGAGCCACACCGCCGCACCGCCGGGGGACGGCACGCCCGTGTGCCCGACGGTCAGGCGGTGGAGGAGTGGCGCGTAGAGGAGCGCGCTGCCGGCCACCGCCGCCCCGCCCACTCGCCATGCGGCGCCGAGGAGCGGCTCGAGGTGGGGCGGGGGCCACGGGTGCACGGCCGGGTCGGGGGAGTCCGTCGGGTGGGCCGGGGCGGCGGAGTCCGTCGAGTCGGCCGGGGCGGCCTCGCCGGTCGGGTCAGCCCGGCCGGCCGGGAGTCCGGCGGCGGGCGGCGGGCCCGCCGCGGTCGCGTCGGTTCGCTCGAGGGCGTCGGCGTCCATACGGTCACCTCACGGGGTGCGGAGGCCGGGTGGGCGGGGAGAGGTCGGAGTGCGGAGCAATGTTCGGGAGTGGTGTGGGGTGGTCAAGGGGGGACGCGGTCGGCCGGGGTCGGACCCGCGGCGCCGGATGGGCGGGCGGCACCCGTCGTGTGGGTGCCGCCCGGGGCCACGTCGGCGTCATACCGCACAAGTCTTGTCTCATGCCCGGCCCCGTTCTAACGTGTACGCATCGCCGGACTCGCCGAGCCCGCATCCCGCCCGGGCGTCTCACCAACGCCCCGGATGACGGTCGCGTGCGGACCCGAGCGCCGGCGTCCCGGCGGTCGCCCTGGCCGCCGTCGCCCCACCCACTTCCCGGAGCCGTCCCATGACTCCACATGCCACGCCGGAAGCCGTGTCGTTCCACCGCCACCACGGGATCCTCGCCGTGCTCGTGCGCGCCGTCGCGGTGACGGTGCTCGCGGCGGGCCTCGTCGTCGTGCAGTCCGCGCCTGCCGTTGCGCGGCAGGCGGCGAGCGCGCAGGCCGAGAAGTCCGCGCCTGCGGTGCCGCAGACCTTCGATTGGTGGAAGGCCGAGGGTGTGCCCGCCACGACGCCGTGGGGCCAGCCGATCGACGTGCCGAGCACGGAGCTGATCCGCTCGTGGACGACGATGCCGGAGTACACGAACCCGCTGGTCGACCACCTGCCGGACCATCCGACGGTCGTCTCGCCGACCAAGCACTTCGGCTACCCGATCGGCAAGCCGGGCGTGCTGCACCGGGTCGACGAGATCTACGGCTACTTCGAGGCGCTGGCGGCGAGCTCGCCGAGGGTCGAGTTCGAGCTGCTCGGCGAAACGGAGGAGGGGAACCGGCTCGCGGTCGCGATGATCGGCAGCGAGGCGAACCTCGTGCGGCTGCGGGAGATCAAGGAAGGGATGAACCGGCTGGCGGACCCGCGCCTGGCGAGCGCCGAGGAGGCGGAGCGGCTGATCGCGGAGCTGCCGGCGATCTACACGCTCTACGCCGGGCTGCACTCGACGGAGACCGGCCCGCCCGAGATGGTCATGGAGCTGGCGTACCGGCTCGCCGTCTCGGACGATCCGATGATCCGCGAGATCCGCGACGAGGTCGTCGTCTTCATCGTCCCGGTCGCGGAGCCGGACGGGCGGAACCGCGTGGTCGACTGGCACCGCCGCTACAACGCGGACGTGTACTCGACGGAGGACCGCGTTCCCGGGCCGCCGTACTGGGGGAAGTACATCTTCCACGACAACAACCGCGACGGGCTCCAGCTCTCGGCGCGGCTGACGCAGGAGCTGGTCGCGCACTTCCTGGAGTGGAAGTACCCGGTCGGGCACGACCTGCACGAGTCGGTGCCGTACCTGTACGTCTCGACGGGGACCGGGCCGTACAACCCGACGATCGACCCGATCGGCGTGAGCGAGTGGCAGTGGTTCTCGAACTTCGAGGTCACCGCGCTGACCGCGCTCGGGATGCCCGGCGTCTGGACGCACGGCTTCTACGACGGCTGGTACCCCGGCTACCTGCTGTGGGTGACGAACACGAGGAACGCGGTCGGCCGCTTCTACGAGACGTTCGGCAACAGCGTGCCGAACACCATGGAGCGGACGGTCGGCCGGCAGACCGAGGTCGAGTGGTATCGGCCGAACCCGCCGCGACCGAAGACGCTCTGGTCGATGCGCAACAACACGAACTACCAGCAGACCGGCGTGCTGCACGCGCTGCACCTGGTCGCGCAGAACCGTGAGCGCGTGCTGCGGCAGTACCGGACGAAGGCGGAGAACGCGCTCACGAAGGGGCGGACCGAGGCGCCCTTCGCCTACGTCGTCCCGGTCGACCAGCCGCGGCGCGCCGACGTGGCGTACATGCTCGACCTGCTGCGCCGCCAGGGGATCGAGCTGCACCGCGCCGCGAAGGCCGGGACGTTCGGCGACGTCCGAGTCCGCGAGGGCGACTACGTGATCCGCATGGACCAGCCGTACCGCAACTTCGTCCTGACCCTCATGCAGCGGCAGGACTTCCCCGAGGACGCGCCCACGCCGTACGACGACGTAGCCTGGACGTTCCCGCTCTTCTTCAACCTGACCGTGCACCCCGTGGACGACGCGGCGGTGCAGCGCCTCGAGATGCGGCCCGTCACCGGCGAGATCCGGGTGCCCGGCACGGTCGACGGCCGGCGCGGCGCGTTCTGGGCCGTCTGGCCCGAGGCGTCCGCGCACTCGATCGCCGCGCGCTGGGCGCTGGCCGATGTTCCCGTCGATGCCGCCGAGGCGCCGATCCCGCTCGGGCGCGACACGATCCCGCCCGGCGCGTGGCTGATCGCGATGGACATGATCTCGGCCGACGCGATCCGCGCGTGGGCGGAGCGCTTCGGCATGCGCGTCGTCGCCGTGCCCGAGAGCGCCGTGCGCGACGTGCCGACGCACGACATGGACCTGCCCCGGATCGCGATCCTCCACACGTGGAGCTCGACGCAGGACGAAGGTTGGGTCCGCTACACCCTCGACCAGATGGGTGTCCCCTACAGCTATGTGGGCGAGGATCGCATTGGGGGGATGGATCTGAGGTCGCAGTTCGATGTGATCATCTTCCCGGTCCAGCGCGGGAGCGCGCAGCGGATCTTCCAGGGGGTCGACCCGAAGTGGGGGCCGCTGCCGTACACGAAGACGCCGGAGTACCCGTCGCACGGCTTCCCGGACTCGACGGAGGACATGACCGGCGGGATGGGTTACGACGGCCTTGCCGCGCTGAACGACTTCGTGCGCCGCGGCGGCACGCTGATCACCCTCGGCGCGACGTCGACCTTCCCCGTGGAGTTCGGGATGGTGCGCGGCGTGTCGACGACGACGCACCAGGGGCTGTTCGTGCCGGGCTCGATCGTGCGCGGCGTGGTGAAGCAGGCGAATCATCCGATCGCCTACGGCTACGACGAGGAGATCCCGCTCTACCACCGTTTCGGCCCGTACTTCTCCGTGACGAGCGAGTTCGAGGACCGGGTCGTCGTGCGGTACGCGCAGCGCGACATCCTGATGAGTGGGATGGCGCGGAACGGCCAGCGCATGGCGAACGGCCCTGCGGTGGTGTCGCTGCCGGTGGGCGCGGGGCAGATCGTGCTCTTCGGCTTCAACCCGCTGCACCGCCACCAGACGCACGGCAACTTCGCGCTGGTGTGGAACGCGGTGATGCACTGGAACGACCTGGGCGGCGGGGACGGCGCGGCGGGTGGACGGGTGGCGGTGGGGCGGTAGGTAGGCGGCAGACGGCAGACGGCAGGCGGGCAGGGCGCCGCCGACGCCGCTGGGCGCGACGCGTCGGGCGTGGGGAGCGGTAGCCGGTAGGAGCGCTGGCCGGCAAAGCGTCGCCGACGCTCCTGGGCGCGGCGCGTTGGGCCTGGCGCGATTGAGGGCGCTACGGGGCGATTCACCCCCGTAGCGCCCTCAATCCGTTCGCCACGACCAGTAGACTCGCGCCCATGTCGGCAAGGACGGCCATCCAGAGCGTCGCGGCGCCGGCGGCGGCGAGCGCGACGAAGACGGCCTTGGTGCCGAGTGCGAAGGCGATGTTCGTGCGCACGATCGTCTCGGCCTTGCGCGCCCTCCGGATCGCGACGGGGAGCCGCGAGAGGTCGTCGGTCATGAGTGCGATGTCGGCGGTGTCGAGGGCGACGTCGGTGCCGGCGGAGCCCATGGCGACGCTCACGTCGGCGGCGGCGAGGGCGGGGGCGTCGTTGATCCCGTCGCCGACGAAGAGGACGCGGGCGTGGCGCTCGCGGAGTTCGCGGATGGCGGCGACCTTGTCCTCGGGGAGCAGCCCTGCGCGGATTTCGTCGACCCCGACGCCCGGGCCGCCGAGCGCGTCGGCGATGGCGTGCGCGGCGCCCTCGTGGTCGCCGGTCAGCATCACGACGCGCTCGATCCCGGCATCGTGCAGCGCGCGGAGAGCGGTCGCGGCGGTAGGCCGGACGCGGTCGGCGACGGCGATCACGCCGAGGAGACGGGGCGGGGCACCGGCGGTGGCGGAGTCGGGCGGCGCGATACCGGCGGAAGAGTCCGGCGTCGCGCCCTCGTCCGCGGCACGGCTCGCGACGAGGACGGGCGTGCGGCCGCGAGCGGCGTGCGCATCGAGCAGGGCGCGGTGCGGTTCGAGGTCGACGCCGAGCTCGATGAAGAGCCGCTCGCTCCCGACGAAGACCTCGGCGTCGCCGATGCGGGCGCGGTGGCCCTTGCCGGTAATCGCGGCGGCATCGCTCGCGTGTGTGATGGCCAGGCCGTCCTCCTCGGCGCGGCGCAGGATCGCGTGGGCGAGCGGGTGCGTGCTGCGGGCCTCGGCGGCGGCCGCGAGAGCGAGCAGCCCGGCGGGGTCGCCGTCGAAGGCGGTCACATCCACGACTTCTGGCCGCCCCTCGGTCAGCGTTCCCGTCTTGTCGAGGGCGACGACGCGGGCGCGGCCTGCGTTCTCGAGGTGCAGCCCGCCCTTGATCAGGATCCCGTCGCGAGCGGCGCCGGCGAGAGCCGAGACGATCGTGACCGGCGTCGAGATCACGAGCGCGCACGGGCAGGCGACGACGAGGAGCACGAGCGCGCGGTAGAACCACTCGCCCCACGCCGCCCCGCCGACGAGTGGTGGGACGATGGCGACGAGGGCGGCTCCAGCGACGATGGCGGGCGTGTAGACGCGGGCGAATCGGTCGACGAAGGTCTGGCTCGGCGCACGCATCGCGTGCGCCTCTTCCACGGAGTGGATGATGCGCGCGAGCGTCGTGTCCTCTGCCGGCTTCTCCGAACGTACCTCCAGCACGCCCTCGCCGTTCAGCGTCCCGGCAAAGACTTCCGCGCCGGGCTCCTTGTAGGCCGGGACCGACTCGCCCGTGATCGGCGACTGGTCGACCTCGGAGACGCCGGCGAGGACCAGGCCGTCGACGGGGATCTTCTCGCCCGGCCGCACGATGACGGTCTCGCCGACCCGGACGTCCAAGGCGGGGACGCGGAGTTCGACGCCGTCGCGCAGCACCGTCGCCTCGGCGGGTGAGAGGTCCATCAGCGCGCCGATCGCGCGACGCGCGCGGTCCATCGACGCCGCCTCGAGATGCTGCGCTACGGCGAAGAGGAACATCGCCGTCGCCGCCTCGCCCCACTCCCCGATGACCAGCGCGCCGGCCGCGGCGAGCGTCATGAGGAAGTTCATGTCGAGCGCGCCGGTCCGCGCCGCCTGCACCCCCTTCGGCACGATGTAGCGCCCGCCGAGTACGATCGCGCCGAGCGCGAGTGCGGCGGCCGCCGGCTCCGCATCGAGAGCGTGCGCGGCGAGGAGCGAGAGCGCCCAGCACACACCCGAGGCGACGACCAGGGCCAGGCGGTCGTGGCGTGCCCACCAGGCGCGGGCGTGGGCGCCGAGTCCGGGCACGGCGGCGATGCTCGGATGCGACGCTGTCATCGCGTGACTAGACGTCGCTTCGTGCCGTACGCCGTACCCCGCCCGCACGACCGCGCCCGCGAGGTCGGATGGCGCCGCCGATCCGGCCGTGTACTCCACTGTCACGCGGCCGCCCACGAGATCGATTCGTACGTCGTGCACGCCGTCGACCCCGCGGAGCGCCTTCTCGACCGTCGCCGCGCACGAGCTGCAGTCCATCCCCTCGACGCCGAGGCGCAGGACGGAAAGGCTGGCCGGGGTTTGCGCGCCGCCGCCCGGGGGCGGCGAGCCGTCGGCCGGCCCGGTCGTGAGCATCGCCATTTTCGACCTCACCGAAATTGCATCCGCACAGTGTGATACAACTCCTGCGCCCCGGCGTTCGAACGATCGCTGGAATGGGGGCGGGCCTTTCGCTGATGGCGACGTGGCCGATGCCAACCTCCGTTGGCGCCTGCCTGCGCCCCGGCGCCAGCGCCCGGCGGCGCGACGCCGCCCTGGATTCCCCGCGCTCCCCTCACTCTAACCCTTCACCCGCACACCCGCACACCCGCACACCCGCACGCCCGCACACCCGGCACGCATCTTGTCACAAACATTTGACGGGTGTCCCCACCCGTTCACGCGAGGCGCCCGATGGGCGCCTCTTTTGTTTGCAGTCGCAGTCGGAGCGGTAATAGCAGATGCGTCGCCTTCTCCTACATAGCGTCCTCGCGGCCGCGCTGGTCGCGGGGCTGGGCTCGTGCGCGCCCCTGCCGAACCCGGACGTAGCGCCCCGGGATTACGGGACGGAAGAGATCCTTTTCCAGGTAAAGAACTTCAACTGGTCGGACGTGACGGTCTACCTGCTGCGGGGCGGGGTCCGGACCCGGCTCGGGGTGGTCAACAGTATGGGCGAGGCGTCGTTCAGGCTCCCTGCCGGGCTAATGGGTTCCTCGTCGGACGTGCGTCTTCTGCTGGATCCGATCGGCTCGTCGGTGGCCTACATGACGGATCCGATCTTCGTGCAGCCGGGGCAGACGGTGGAGATGAGCGTGGAGAACCACCTGCCGCTGACGAGCTGGGCGGTGTGGTGAGTCGCGGGGCCGGGGGAGGGGGCGGGCGCGACGGCTGATCTCGCGGACGGGGCGCAGCTCACACGGCCGCGCCCCGGCCCCCGGCCGCTCGCTCGCGCTCCGTGCCCGTCGCGCCGCGTCGCACGGCCACGACGCCCCAACCGATCAGTGCGACGGCGGCGAAAGAGAACCACTGGATCGCGTAGCCGAGGTGCGGTCCACGGTCCAGCTCGGGCGGTTCGAGAGGGATGGGCTGACTTGCTGCGCCCTCGCCGGCGTCCTCGGGGAGCGCCTGGACGATGAAATCGGCGACGGGGTAGGGGAGCGACGCGCGCACGGCGTCGTCGTCCGGGCGGAACCAGACGGGTGCGGCGCGGTCGTCGGGACCGGGATGGTCGACGCGGATCGGGGCGCTGGACCGGTCCCGGCGCTCATCTTCGGGCGGTTGCTTTGGGAAGAACGGCACGGCGAGCCCGGTCAGGCGGACCGGGCCTTCGGCGTGGCTCGGCTCGAGGTGGACCGTTGCGGCGTCGGGCGCCCGCAGCCAGCCGCGGTTGACCAGGACCACACCTCCGCCGCCCTCGAGGCGGAGCGGCGTGATCAGGTGCACGCCGGGCATCCCCTGGTGCGCGCGTCCCGCGAGGACGAAGGTGCGGGCGTCGTCGAACGCGCCGCGCAGTTCGACGCGGCGATAGGCGAGCCCCGTGGTGTCGAGCGCGGCGGATGTGACCGGCAGCGGCGGCAGCGCCAACCGCTCCGAGACGACGCGGTTGTGCTCGACGCGCCACTCCAGCCGGTCGAGCTGCCAGAAGCCCAGACGGACACAAACCCCGGCGGCGATGAAGGCCAGGATCGTCGCCGCGATGGCGCCGGGCGTGATGCGCAAAGGTTTGCTGGTCATCGATTCGGACGTGCTTTCCAGAGCCGGGCGGTCGGACTGGCGCCGCCCCCGTCGAGCACCGGGCGACCGGACCGGTGCCGTACCCGTGGCCGGATCAGTGCCGCTCCAATCGTCGGGCCGGCGCCGCACCCGTCGTCGGACCGGTGCCGTACCAGTCGACGGGCCGGCGCCGCACCCGTGGTCGGGCCGGTGCCGCACCCGTCGTACCGCGGCGGCGCCCGGTCGTTCCCTGAGCGGGCCTCGGCGTGAGCGGTCAGCCCCGGGGGCAAGAACGCTTCTTGCTACATAAATCCTTGCGAACCCGGCACTTGCGCCGGCAGTCACCGCCACCGGAGGGGTCCATGGCGAAGGACGGAAAGCGCAGAACGCTCGTCGGGCTGATCGCGGGGATCATG
>CAYPGK010000090.1:0-11801 GCA_964410055.1 uncultured Gemmatimonadaceae bacterium
CGTACGCCGAGTACAGGTACGGCGTCGTCGCGGGGAACTCGCCCGCGCACGTGTCGACCGTGTGGTACGTCGGACGCACGCCGAGCGACCAGCGCAGCTCGCGGATCTCGCGCTCGGTCGCACCGCGCAGGCGCGCGAGCTGGCGGTCGGAGAATCCCATGCGCTTCATCCGCCGGAGCGCCGCGGCGTCGATCGAGTCGAGCGCCTTCCATTCCCGTTCCGCCTCGACCAGCTCCTCGAGCTGGGCAAGGAACCAGGGGTCGATCGCGGTCAGCTCGTAGAGCTCTTCGATCGAGAGCCCCGCTTCCATCGCCCGCTTGATCTGGAACGGCCGCTCGGCCGTCGGCCGACGCAGCGCAGCGCGAAGCGTGTCGAGCGACTCATCGACCAGCCCGTCGTCCTGCGGCCGCTCGCCGGTCTCCCACCCGGACCGGTCGATCTCCAACCCGCGCAGCGCCTTCTGCCACGCCTGCTTGAACGTGCGCCCGATCGCCATGGTCTCGCCCACGGCCTTCATCTGCACGCCTAGCGTATTGTCCGCCTTGGGGAACTTCTCGAATGCGAAGCGCGGGACCTTGACCACCACGTAGTCGAGCACCGGCTCGAACGATGCCGGTGTGCTCTTCGTGATCGCGTTCGGGATCTCGTCGAGTCGGTAGCCGACGGCGAGCTTGGCGCCGATCCGCGCGATCGGGAAGCCCGTCGCCTTCGAGGCGAGCGCGGACGAGCGCGATACCCGCGGGTTCATCTCGATCACCAGCAGCTCGCCCGTCTCCGGGTGCACCGCGAACTGGATGTTGCACCCGCCCGCCGCCACGCCGATCTCTCGGATGATCGCGAGCGCCGCATCCCGCATGCGCTGGTATTCGACGTCGGTCAGCGTCTGCGCCGGCGCGACGGTGATCGAATCGCCCGTGTGCACGCCCATCGGGTCGAAGTTCTCGATCGAGCACACGATCACGACGTTGTCCGCCGCATCGCGCATGACCTCGAGCTCGAACTCCTTCCACCCGATGACGGAGCGGTCGATCAGGACCTCGCGGACCGGCGACAGGTCGAGCCCGCGCTGGACCTTCTCCCGGAACTCTTCGGCGTTGTACGCCGTGCCGCCGCCAGTCCCGCCCAGCGTGAACGACGGCCGGATGATCGCCGGGTAGCCGACCTCCTCGACGATCCGCATCGCCTCGTCGACCGAGCGCGCGAAGCCGCCGTGCGGGACCTGGAGCCCGATGCGCGCCATCGCGTTCGCGAATTCCTCTCGGTCCTCCGCCATGCGGATCGCACGCGCATCCGCGCCGATCAGCTCGACGCCGTAACGGTCGAGCACGCCCGCATCATTGAGCTCGAGCGCCACGTTCAACGCCGTCTGCCCGCCCATTGTCGGGAGCAGCGCGTCGGGGCGCTCTTTCTCGATGATCCGCTCGACCCACTCTGCGGTGATCGGCTCGATGTACGTGCGGTCGGCCAGCCCCGGGTCCGTCATGATCGTCGCCGGGTTGCTGTTGACCAGCACGACCCGGTAGCCCTCCTCCTTGAGGGCGCGTACCGCCTGCGTCCCGGAGTAGTCGAATTCGCAAGCCTGTCCGATGATGATCGGGCCCGACCCGATGAGGAGAATGGTCTGGATGTCGTCGCGCCTGGGCACGGTGCCTACTCTTGCCCTCCCTTGCGGCTTTCCTTGCGGATGGCCGTCGTCAGGATCAGCGCGAGGCCGCCCCAGACCGCGCCGGCAATGAGGACGAAGGTCACGATCCCGGAAGTCGTCATGGTCGCTCGCGTTCGTGGAATGTCGTTGCGATTCGTGGAAACTTGGCGCATCCATGGGACTTGCGCAAGGACCGGCGCCTGGCGAAAATGGGACCATTCGCCACGATCGATCCCCGATGCCGGGAATTGTCATGCGCGACCCGCGCCGGATTGGCCCCAGCCCTGGTTCTCGCCCGTGGGGCGTCGCCTTCGCCCCTCTCCCCGTCTTCGTCGCCGCCGTAGCTCTCTTCGTATTCCCGGTCCAGGAACCGGCAGCCATCGCGATCCTGGCCCTATCGTCCGCGTACGGCGCGTTGCGGGGCTGGATGATCCACCGGCGCGCGCACACGGCGGAGGCGGCGGCCCGGGCCGAGACGTGCGAGATCCTGGAGCGGATCACGGACGGCGTCGTCGCCCTCGACCGGGAGTGGCGGATCAAGAACGTGAACGCGCGGGGCGCGGATTTCTTCGGCCGGCCGGTCGAGGCGCTGGTCGGGTTGAAGATCTGGGAGGCGTACCCCGAGCTGGTCGGTTCGCGTGCGTACACCGAGTGCTACCGTGCGGTCGCGGACGGGGTCGCGGCGCGCTTCGAGACCGAGTCGCTCGTCCGCCCCGGCCGAATGCTCGAGGTGCAGGCTTACCCTTCGCCGGACGGGCTGTCGGTCCACTTCCAGGACGTAACCGAGCGCAACCGTGCGACGGAGGCGCTCCGTTCGAGCGAGGATCGGTTCCGCGCGCTGATCCACAACGCGGCCGACATCGTCGCGATCCTCGATCTGGAGCGGCGGATCCGCTTCATCAGCCCGGCGGTGCGGCGCGTGCTCGGCTACTCGCCGGACCACGTGATCGACTGGAACCCGATCGACCTCGTGCACCCGGAGGATGTGGCATCGGCGGACGCGATGTTCGAGCGCGTCGTGCTCTCGCCGCGAAAGATCGCGACCGCCGAGCTCCGCTTCCTGCACCGCGACGGCACCTGGCGCGTCCTCGAATACTCGCTCCGCAACGTGCTGCACAACCCGTCGATCCGCGGGATCGTGGTCAACGCCCGCGACGTGACGGAGCGGAAGGAGGCCGAGCTCGCGGTCCGGGCGAGCGAGGAGCGCTACCGCGGCCTGGTCAACGGGATCCCGATCGGTCTCTACCGCACGCTCCCGGACGGGACGATCCTCGACGCCAACGACGCGGTGGTCGAGCTCCTCGGCTACCCCGATCGTCAGGCGCTCCTCGATGCCAACGCAGCACAGACTTACGCCGACCCGCAGGACCGGGAGCGCTTCGAGGAGGAGATGGCCGAGCACGGCATGGTCCGCGCTTTCGAGACGCTGCTGGTGCGTCTGGACGGCACCACCGTCCCGGTCCGCCTGACCGCACGGGCCATCACCGACCACCATGGACGCGTCGCCTATTTCGACGGCGCCATGGAGGATGTCTCCCAGCGGTATGAAGCGGAAGAAGCCGCCCGCAAGACGCTCGAGCTGTTCCGCCTCCTCCAGCGCGCCACCAACGACTCCGTCTACGACTGGGACATCGCCGCCGGCGTCCTCAACTGGAACGACGCGACGCACACCGTCTTCGGCTACGAGCCCGAACAGGTCTTCCCGGATTTCGATTGGTGGATCGATCGCCTGCACCCCGACGACCGGGCGCGCGTCACCAAGGATCTGCGCGATGCCATCCAGCGAGGCGACGAGGTCTGGACCGCGGAGTACCGCTTCCTCCGCGGCGACGGCACCTACTCCAGCGTCCTCGACCGGGGCCACATCGTGCGCAACAGCGCCGGGATCGCCATCCGCATGATCGGCTCCATGCTCGACGTGACGGAGCGCAAGCGCGCAGAGGACGCGCTGCGCCTGAGCGAGGCGCGCTACCGCACGATCTTCGAGTACGCCGGCGACGGCATCCTCATCTCCGACCACGACGGCAACCTCGTCCAGGTCAACGAGCGCGCCTGCCAGCTCACCGGCTTCAGCCGCGACGAGCTCCTCGCCATGAACGTCGCGGACCTCATCGACGGCGACCGCGAGGAGAACGCACAGCACTACCGCGAACTGGTCCAGGCGATCGGCGACGGCGGACACTTCAACTCCGCAGACCGTCGCATGCGTCGCAAGAACGGACCGCCCTTCGAGTACGACGTGAACGCGGTCGCCCTCGAGTCCGGGCTCATCATGGCGATCGTGCGCGACATCTCCGAACGCGCCCGCGCCGAGGAGGAGCGCCGCCGCCTCGAGGAGCAGCTCCGGCAAGCCCAGAAGATGGAAGCCGTCGGCCGACTCGCCGGCGGGATCGCGCACGACTTCAACAACCTCCTGACCGCGATCCAGGGCCATGCCGAGGTCCTGCTCGACGGGAACGGACTGGACGAGCCGAGCCGCGCGGGTCTCGAGCAGATCCGCCGCGCGACCGACCGCGCCGCCAAGCTCACCCACCAGCTCCTCGCCTTCAGCCGGCAGCAGGTGCTCCAGCCCCGGATCATCGACCTCAACCGCGCCGTCCGCGAGGTCAAGACCATGCTCGTGCGCATCATCGGCGAGGACATCGAGCTGGTCACCGATCTGGACCCCGACCTGGGCGCGGTCCAGGCGGACCCGGGCCAGATCGAGCAGGTCATCGTGAACCTGGTCGTCAACGCCCGCGACGCCATGCCGACGGGCGGCCGGATCACGATCGAGACGCGCAACGCCGTGATCACCCCGGCGGACGCGCAGCGCCACGTCTACGTGGTCCGCACGGGCGAGTACGTGAAGTTGACCGTGGCCGACACCGGGCACGGCATGGACGAAGACGTCCAGGCCCGCGTCTTCGAGCCGTTCTTCACGACCAAGGAGCTCGGCAAGGGGACCGGCCTCGGGCTGTCGACGGTCTACGGGATCGTCAAGCAGAGTGGCGGCTACATCTGGGTGCGGAGCGAGAAGGGGGCGGGGACGGTGTTCGACGTCTACCTGCCTCGCGTCGCCAGGCCGGATGCCGCCGAGGCGGAGCTCGCCGCCCAGTCGGCCGGCGAGGGCCCGGCGGAGCCATCGCCGGAGGCGCGCGGCACGGAGACGATCCTGCTGGTCGAGGACGAGGAGGCCGTTCGCTCGCTCATCCGCAAGATCCTCGAGCAGCGGGGATACCGCGTCCTCGAAGCCCGGAGCGGCCAGGAGGCGCTCGACGTCTGCGCCACGCACGGCGGATCGATCGACCTCCTCCTCACCGACGTGGTCATGCCGGAGATGAGCGGCCGCGAGCTTGCCGAGCGGCTCCTCCCCGACCGACCCGAGACCCGCGTCCTCTTCATCTCCGGCTACACCGAGGACGAGGTGGTCCGCCACGGGATCGAGAACACCCGGATCAACTTCCTCGAAAAGCCGTTCTCCCCGAGTTCTCTCGCCCGGAAGGTGCGCGAGGTGCTCGACATGGAAAACGCGCCGGCCTGAGGCCGGCGCGTCTTTCGTTCATTCTCGGGCCGGACGCCGAGTGTGGCGTCCGGATCCGTTCCACCGCGGGCGCCCCGCCCCGGCGGTCCGGCTACTGCCCCTGCTGCCGCGAGGCGAGCTCGTCCGGGTCCACGATCGGCGGCAGGACCGGTCCGTCCATCCCTTCGAACGTGGCGCCCGGCTCGGGCGTGATCACCACCGACGGATCCTCCAGCGGAGCCTTCGTGTAGCCACGCCGGTCGTTCGTCTCCGCGTCGCCGCAGGCCGCGAGGCCCACGACCGCGATCAACAGCGCACTCGCCGCGCCGCGCTTCCGCATCATCTCCATCGACCTCCGATCGGGTTCCGCTCCTTCGAGGAAAACCGGAATATGGGGCCACATCGCTGGATGCGCTACCCGTTGGGGGAGAGTGCGGGCGAAGCCGCGGGCTCTCGCGCCTCGACTACGGAGCACCACGGCCGCGCGCGAGCAGACGGATCGCAACGGATCGGCCGACCTACTTGACAATCGTCCATTCGACCGATCTTATACGGGCAAACGACCCACAATCACATTCATTGTATCGACCCAGGAGACGACCATGCCTGCGGTGAATCCCAAGGTCATGTCCATGGTGGAAGAGGAGCTCACCAAGAATCCGAAAACCAGCACGAAGGAACTGAAGGAGAAGGCCGAGAAGATCGACAAGAGCATCGCGAAGCTTTCGAGCCGGCAATTCCACGCTCGATACCCGCTCCAGGTCATGCGCAAGCGTGCGCCGGCGCGGCCGCGGGCCGCTACGGCCCGGCGTCGGCGCGGCAAGGCCGGAGCGGAGCCGGACCGCAGCGCGATCCGCTCGGTTCTTCTCGACTTCGGCCGCGCGATCGCTGCCGCCGAGGGGAAGGCCGACGTCGTCGACGTGATCGGTGGGGTGGACAAGTACGTCGAGCGGGTCGTGAAGGCCACGGGCGCGTCCTGAGCGCGACCGCGCCGATGAATACGTCCCGGCCGTGATGCGGCCGGGCGGAACGAACGCCGCGGCGGGCCGAACCGACCCGCCGCGGCTTCGTTCATCGTCCGGGTTGCGTCGCAGGTGCGGCGTGCGCCGTCACCGGCGCTGCAAGACGATCTCGCGGTCGACGGCGACGCCGCAGGCCGTGCCCTTGAAGGAAAAGTAACCCTCTGCCGGCCTGGACACCTCCACGAGGTCGTACTCACAGGTCTCGACATCGCCGCTCTCGTCTTCGAGCGTGAGCGTGCCCAGCTGGCGCCCTTCCTGGTACAGCACGCCATCCGGCCACATCGCCTGATCGTTCACGAGATGCGTCTCACCGGTCCGGACCATCTCGCCGTTGGTGGTGATCACTTGCCCGTTACGCCACAGGCCGCAATCGACGAAGCGGGTGACGAACCGGTTGCGCCGCACCACGACGTCGTCCTGACGCTCTGTGGACAGGCTGACCTCCACGATCCTCGTGCCGCCTGCGAAACAGGCCGTCTCAACGCTGTCCTCGTGGGCCATCAGATTCGTGGCGTCCAACTGAATGAAGGACATGGCCGCATCGGTGAGGCTCGGCTCCGGCGGCTCGGATGGGCCGGCGTCGCATGCAGTCAGGAGTCCGAGCGCCAGTGCTGCGGCGATCATGCCCGGACGGAACAGATCACGCTTCATGGTTCTCCTCCTCTAACGGTGGAAGGTTCAACACGCCGACGGTGCCGCCGAATCGGTCGGGCACCGCGACGAGCCCCGGCGGCGCGGTCCAATCGCCTCCATCCACGCGGATGTTGACGTGGTAGACGCCGGCGGGCTTGTGCAGGACGGTCTCCCAGAGGCCGATGCCCGCGGTGGAGCGACGCATTGCGACGATGCTCCAGTCGGTGACATCTCCCTGCAGTTCGACGCGCCGCGCGCCCGGCACATGCAACCGGAGCAGGTACCGCCCCTCCTCGAGCGGCACGACCGCGGCCTGCTCCGGCATCACGTGCGGGGCGGGGATGGGTTCCGGTGGGCTCGGCCGGAAATGCATGCGCAGCCCCATCTGGATGAAGCGGCCGCCCTGCTGACCGGCGTCCGGTCGCTCGGGGCGCACGCCTCCCGAGAGGACCACGCCGTAGCGTCGCCAGACCGGCACGTCCACTTCGGCGAACGCCCAGTGCGGCACGCCGTGTGGATCGCCGCCGAATCGCTGGCCTCCGACGACTTTCAGATCGACCCGGCCCAGCCGGTGCCCCGCATAGGCCTCGCCGTCCGTGTAACGGCCGTGGTGTCTGAAGGTCTCGGACGAGAGGCGGGGTTCGGACCCGTCGATGACGACCGTGCGGACGGTCCTGCCGGATGTGCCTTGCAGCCACGTCGTCCGCATCTCGAGGCCGACCGTGGGCACGCCGGCCGTGAGCGCGAGGGCGATGGCCTGACCGGGCCCGGCGCCGGAGCCGCGGGATACGCTCGCCGCACCGGCCACGCGCGCAGGGCCGAGCGCTTCCCCCACCTCGAGGCGGAGGCCGGACCGACTGTACGCCTCGCCGCCGAGGGTGAGGTCGGCCAGGAGCTGGAGGGTGACGTCGCCCACGACGTCGCCGCCGGGCCAGGTCACCGCTGCGCTCAGCCTCGGCTCGCTCGCCCCACCGGCGAGGAGCGCGACCATCGGTCGCACGACGAGGCCCGGCCGATGCTCGAGGAGCCGATCGAACGGATTTTCCCCGGCGGCCCTCGAGTCGCCCGGCTGCGCGGGCGGGGTGCGCACCTGGGCTACGGCGCCAGAGGGCGAGAGCGCCCTGGTCAGGACCAACAGCAGCGCGGCGGTCGCCGCGCGGCTCGAAGCCGCGCCCCTCATAGCCGCACGCCTCATAGCCGCACGCCTCCTGGCCATACCCCTCACGGCCGCTGCCCTCCGGTCGGGCCGTGGGGGCGGCCGTGGAGGATCAGTGCCCGGGCACGTACGGCGGCGGCCCTGGCGGGCGGAGCGCCGGCCATCAGGTCGCGCTCCACCAATCGCTGCAGCGACGCGAACTCCGCCTCGGACAGCCGGGCGTCGAGCATCGCCGCGATCAGGTCGACCGACTGCTCCGCGGGCACGCCCCGGAGCGTGAGGTAGACCACCCCGGCGAGCCCCGCCGGAAACGCCGCCCGGGACCGGTGCGGCCGGAGCCGTTCCAGGAGCCGGGGCGGAACCCCGGCGTCCAGCGCGGAAGCGGCGAGGCGGAGCGCGTCGACGCCGACGTCGTCGCCGAGTACTTCGCGGGCGGTGGCCAGGTCCCGGACCAGCGCGCGCACCGCGGCGACGATCGCATCGCCCTCGGCGCCCTTGCTCCGCCCCTCCAGCGCCTTCTGCACGAGCGGCTCGGTCGGCAGCTCGAGCGCGCGCGCACTGTCCACGAGCGCGGCGACGGCCGCGGCGGTCCGGGGCCCGAGCCGCTTCTCCAGACGCGCGTCCTGCGCGCCCGCGTCCCCGGGCGGCAGCGCTCCCGTCAGGGCACCGCACAGGAGCACGGCCCGGGCAAACGTTCTCGCGTTCATGGCGCCTCCTCTCCGCTGATGAACGCAACGGACGTGGGCCGGCCGAAATCGCTGCGCGCGGCCACGCCGACCGGGTCCGCCAGCCACTCGGTGCCATCCACGAGGAACGAGTACCGGACCGGACCCGGCCTCAGCCGCACGACGACGGTCCAGACGCCATCGCCCGCGTGCGCGAGCGGCGTCGCTTCGGGGTCCCAGTCGTTGAAGTCGCCGACGACGCTCACGCTGCGTGCGTCGCCCGCGTGCAGGACGAAGTGCGCGGGCACGAGCCCGTCCCGATCGCCCGCCGCCGGCGCGGTCGCCGGATCGCCCGGCGCAGCGTCGGCGGCGTGCACCGGCGCATCCCCTCCGGTCCAGCGGCCGACCGTGAGCCAGTACGCACTCGCCAGCACGACGAAGATGCTGGCCGCGGCGACTGCGACGGTGGGCGTGGGCCCCCGCCGCGCGGCCCGCGCGTCCTCCGCCCGCAACGCGCGCCTCAGCCGCCGGACCGCCTCGGGCCGTGCGACGGGCTCGCTCCTCAGCCCGGCGACCCACCTCTCGAGTTCCGGCCCCAGTTCGCTCATGCTCCCGACTCCTGAAGCATCGCCCGGATCTGGTCGGTCGCGCGCTTCACCCGCATCTTGAGCGCGCTCACGCTCGCTCCCGTGACCATCGACATCTCCTCGTACCTGAGCTGCTCGACGTGTTTCAGCAGGAACGCCTCGCGGAGCAGCGGCTCGAGCGCCGCGAGCGCCGCTTTCACCCTCGGGTCGACATCGTCGTCGCCGACGTCGTCTGGCTCCACCCGAAGCGCCTCCGGCCGCTGCCCGGACCACCACCGCTCGAACAGGAGCCGACGACGACGGGACTTCGCCAGATGCGAGCGACAGCGATTGAGCACGATCCCGAGCAGCCAGGTCCGGAACCGCTGCGGCGCCCGGCCCCGGCGCAGCGCGCGGTACGCCCGCACCAGCGCGTCCTGGACCGCGTCCTCCGCGTCCTCGCGCTGCCCCAGGTGCCGCCACGCGAAACGCAGGCACGCACCGTAGTGCCGCTCCACCAGCACGTCGAACGCGGCCACATCCCCCGACCGCACGCGTCGGATCAGCTCCTCGTCCGCCTCCATCACTTGCGTAGACCTCACGAGTTTCGCGGAGGGTCACATGGGGTCCCGGGAGCCGGTGAGACCGTCACGGGTTCTGCAGGTGGAACGCACGAAGGGGTGGGAGGGTGGCGGGTGGGTAGCGCCGTGTCACAGAATTGTTCGGCAACCCCTGAGACCTGAAGGTGCCACGATGAACCTGGATGCAAGACCGTCCACGAAGCGGGCGCTCGCCCTCGCCGCGTGCGCACTCCTGGCCGCCGCGTGCGGCGGCCGCAACCCGGCGCCGGACGACGCGCCCGCTCCGCAGCTCGTCGGCACGTGGCGCTTCGTCGAGTTCGAGTCTTCCTCGGATGAGATCGGGACGATCCGGCCGGACGACCCGGGGAAGTACACCATGACGCTCGAGGCGGACGGCCGGGTCGCGATGCGGCTCGACTGCAACCGCGCGACCGGGACGTGGACGGCCGACCCGCCCGACGGCGAGAGCGGGGGCTTCACCTTCGGCCCGCTCGCGATGACCAGGGCCCAGTGCCCGCAGCCCTCGCTCGACACCCTGATCGCGCGGGATGCCGAGTACGTTCGCACCTACGTGCTACGCGGCGACCGGCTCTACCTCAATCTCATGGCTGACGGCGGGAACTACGTGTGGGAGCGCGTAGGCGAGACAGGTGGACGCCGTCGCGGACGATGACCTCGAGGCGATCGGAGCCGCCGCGTCGGCCGCGGAGCGTTCGCACGCAGCCCCGCCCTGCCCCAGGGCCCCGATTCACTCCGGCACGGCGACGGGGTTGCGCGCCGGCCCCGGCAGCGGGATCGGCTGGGTCTCACCCGGCCGCTCCGGATCCAGCCAGCGCAGCGACGGCGTGGTGCCGTCGTAGGCGACGTAAACGATGCGTCCGTCGGCGAGCCACGCCGGATGGCCGTCGCTCCCCACGCGCTCCGTGAGCCGGGTGACGGAGCCGTCGCTCAGGCGCAGCAGATAGAGCTCCGTGTCGCCGGCGCGGGTCGAGGCGAAGGCGATCCACCGGCCGTCGGGGCTCCAGGCCGGCTCGAACTCGCCCCCGCTCCCTCCCTCGAGCAGCGTCGTCGTGCCGCCGCTCCAGACGAAGAGATCCGGATTGCCATGGGCGGTCGAGACGAAGGCGAGCGACGTGCCATCCGGGCTCCACGCGGGCGAGACCTCCAGCGTGCCGTCGTGGCCGTGCGTCGGGTCCGGACGCTGGGCGCCGGTCGCGTCGGCCGCGGCCACGTAGAGCCGCGTGAGGCCGAAGCCGCGCACGAACGCGAGGCGCGTGCCGTCGGGCGAGAGCGCCGGGTGCTTCTCCGGTACGCTCGTCTTCGTCAGGCGAACCTCGGCGCCGCCAACCAGCGTGGTCCTGTACAGCTCCTCGTTGCCGTCTCGGTCGCTCACGAAAACGACGACGTCACCCGCGACCGTCGGGTCGAAATCGGCGCCCTCGTGCGTCGTCAGCCGCACGAGGTCTCCGCCGTCCAGCGCGGCCCGGTAGATGTCGCGGTTGCCGTCCACGACCATGTCGAAGAGGATCATGGGCGGGACGGCGACGACGAGCGTCCGCGTCAGCTCGTCGCCGTCGTGGAGCGCCGTGACCCGGACGGGGCCGGCCCGCTGGAGGCGTAGCGTGTCCCCGCGCAGGGTCCCGGCGTCCGCCGGGCTCACCCGCCACGAGACCGCCCCCGGCGGCAGCGTATCGCCCTCCGACGCGACGGCACGCAGCACGACCGGCAGGCCGCGCTCGAGCCGGCCCACGGCGACGATGGCGGGGAACGAGTCGCCGGCCGAGGGCGGATCGGGCTCCGTGCCCTCCGACCCGCCGCACGCGGCCGCGAGCAGCAGGACGAGGGCGGATCGGATGGGGAACGAGCGCCGCATCTCGGAACGAACCTTTATGGGAACACCCAGCAGCCAGCCCGCACTCAGTACGTGCCCGCGACGAAGACGGGGACGGCGTTGTTGATCGTTCTCCCGTCGCCGTGCTGGCCGAAGACATTGCTGCCCCAGCAATACGCCGGCCCGGCCACGCTCAGGCC
>CAYPGK010000091.1:0-11788 GCA_964410055.1 uncultured Gemmatimonadaceae bacterium
GAGCTGGTCGGCCGCCTCCCGGCGATGGTGACGCTCGATCCGCTCGATGAGGATGCGCTGGTCCGCATTCTCGCGGAGCCGAAGAACGCGCTTCTCAAGCAGTACGAGAAGATGTTCGAGCTCGAGGGGATCGGGCTGACGTTCGATCCGGAGGCGGTGCGTGCGATCGCCCGCAAGGCGCTGGATCGAGGCACGGGCGCACGCGGGCTCAGGGCGGTGCTCGAGGAGCTCATGCGAGACGTGATGTTCGAGGCGCCGTCGCGGGACGACGTGCGCGAGGTCGTGATCACGGCCGAGTGCGTGACCGACGGGATCCCGCCGCTCCTGGTACTCCACACGGAAGCGAAGATGAAGGAGGCGTGACGCGAAAGCGTCACGCCCTTCCCTTCCCCACCCCGGAGTCGAGGTGGTCATCAAGACGGTGAGCTTCGCGGGCGCCATCGCGAAGCCGAACGGCCCGCCGCCGGGCCACCTGCCGCAGGTCGCGTTCTCGGGCAGGTCCAACGTGGGCAAGTCCAGCCTGATCAACCGGCTCCTCGGCCGGACCCGCACGCAAGTCGCGCGGGTCTCCGCCACTCCCGGCAAGACGCAGGAGATCAACTTCTACGACGTTACGGCCGGCCTGGACGGCGAGGAGCTGCGCTTCTACCTGGTCGACCTGCCGGGGTACGGCTACGCGCGCGTCTCGAAGGAGCAGCGTCGCCGCTGGAAGCCGCTGATCGAGCGCTATCTCTCGAACACGAAAGAGCTCCTGGGCGTGGTGCAGCTCGTGGACGCGCGCCACGGACCGAATGCGGATGACCTGCAGATGATCGACTTCCTCGCGGGAACGGGGCTGCCCAGCCTGTTCGTCCTGACGAAGGTGGACAAGCTGAGCCGGCGTGACCGCGAGATCGAAATCCCGCGCATGATCCGAAAGATCGGCGTCGACGACGACCAGGTCGTGCTCTTCTCCTCCAAGACCGGCGAGGGGCGCGATGAGCTGCTCGAGTCCATCGCCGGGTTGCTGACGGCGCGCGAGGATGAAGGTGAGTGACGGGCCGGGGCGGAAGGGAATGATGCGTTGGGCCGCGCTCTCGCTCTCTGCCGTCGTCGTCACACTCGGGTGCGCCCCGACGCTGGCGCCGACGCAGGACGGCCCCGGCGCGGCGACGGACGCGGCGCCCCGGAACGCGGCGGCCGCCGTTCCCGCCGGCTTCGGTACTCTGCGCCAGGACGATTTCACGCTGTCGATCCGGGCGCCGTCGCTCCTCATCAAGGTCACGCCCCTGGCCGAAGAAGTGATCCGGCTGGCCGCGCCCGATACGTATGACCGGCTCCACGCGCTCGCTTCGAGTAGGCGTGCGGAGGCCGCGGCCGCCACCCGGACCACCACGCCGCACCTCTTCCTGGTCTCCTTCTTCAGCGACCAGCCCGACACGCGCTTCCAGCCCGACGACCTGCACCTGCTGAGCCGCGGGCGACTCGCACGCCCCCGTGCGATCCTTCCGATCACGCCCGGCTGGGGCCGCCAGCGCCTCGTACAGCAGGAGACGCAGAGCGCAGTCTACGCTTTCGACCCGGAAGTCGATCTAGAGCTCCCGCTGGTCGTTCGTTACGGCACCTTCGAATCCAACGACTGGTACCGGATCCTCGACCGGCTCCGGGACGAACGGGCGAAGGTCCGCGCACGGGTGGGATCGTAGCTGCGGCTCGGGCACGCGGGGCTCTGGACGGGAAGCATCGTGGCATCCGGCGCCGGCCTCGGTACAACGCCCGCAGCTACGATACCGACTCGCCCCCGCGCGGCGTCTACCTCAAACCGGGATCGAGTATTCCTTTAGCTTGCGGTACAGCGTACGCTCGCCGATGCCGAGCAGTTCCGCGGCCTTGCGGCGGTTCCCGCCGACCTCGCGGAGCGCCGCGGTTATCGCCTCGCGCTCGAGATCGTTCATCGTCATGCCAGGGCGATAGACGACGACGCCTTCGTCCTCGTAATCGTCGTCCTCTTCCTCGACGTGGGACTGCGAAACGCTGGCGACTTCGATCCCGGTCGGCCCGGCGACGAGGCCGGAAGGCACGAGCGGGTACGACGGATACGGGTAGCCCGGCGCCCCGGCGGGAAGCTCGGGGTGACTGCGCCGGAACTCCTCGAACTCCTTCTTGAGGTCTTCGACATCCATGCGAAGCTGGAGGAGCGTGCGGAAGATGAACTCCAGCTCGGGCGCCGGGCCGTCGCCCTCGCGCCGCGCCTGCCTGGAGACCGCGACGGGCAGCGTGACGCGGGGGCTGCTCCCCATCCGGACCTCAGGCGGAATGTCCTCGGGCCTGATTACCCTGCCCGGTGCGAGGACGACCATTGACTCGACCAGGTTACGCAGCTCGCGGACGTTCCCGGGCCAGTCGTACTCCATGAGGATCGCAAGCGCGTCGGGTGAGAGGCGCACGGGCTCGAGGTCGTGCTCCCGCGTCGCCTGGCGGATGAAGGCGTCGACCAGGAGCGGGATGTCCTCGGGGCGGTCGCGCAGCGGCGGCAGCTCGATCCGGAGCACGTTCAGACGGTAGTACAGGTCGCGGCGGAAATCGCCGAGCTCGACCATGTGACGCAGCTCCTGGTTGGTCGCGGCGATGACGCGCACGTCGACCTCGATCGGCTCCTCGCCGCCGACACGCATGAACTCGCGCTCCTCGAGCACCCGCAGCAGCTTGGTCTGCGTCGCGAACGGCATCTCGCCGATCTCGTCGAGGAAGAGCGTCCCCTTGTCCGCGAGCTCGAAGAGCCCCTTCCGCTGGGCGATCGCGCCCGTGAACGCGCCCTTCTCGTGGCCGAAGAGCTCGGACTCGAGGAGCGTCTCGGGGAGTGCGGCGACGTTGGCGGCGATGAAGGGGCGGTGCCGGCGCGGCGATAGGGCGTGGATCCCGCGGGCGATCAACTCCTTGCCCGTCCCGCTCTCACCGACGATGAGCACCGTCGCGTGGACCGGCGCGATCTGGACGACGCGTTCGAGCGCCTCCTGGATGGCCGGCGACTCGCCCACGATGCCGGTGATCTGCCGGAGTCGCCGCCGCTCGACCAGCCGCCTGCCGACGAGTGCGACCTCGCCCACGTCGATCGGCTTGACGAAGAGCTCGTGGACTCCGAGGCGATGCCGCGCATCGGGCACGGCCAGTTGCGGGGAGTCGGCGAGCCCGATGATCGGCAGGCGGTCGTATTCTTCGGCTTCCCTGACCAGCCGCCGGGCGCGCCGCTCTTCGAGGCCGCCGGTCAGGACGAGGAGCGCCGGCTCGGCCACGTCGGCGATCGACTCGGACGAGGTGAGCAGCTCGACGCGAAAACCCTCCTTCTGGAACGCGTCCTTGAGCCGAACGGCCGGCTCCAGATCGTGTGTCGTGATGAGGACGGTCTCAGCCATCGTGCAACTCGTGACGCTCGGTATCGGTGCCGCGGAGCAACTGTACCGCGTGCTCGAGGAGCGGCTCGAGCACGGCCAGTCCGTCGCGGACGCCGTTCAAGCTCCCCGGCAGATTGACGATGAGGGTGCGGCCGCGGATCCCGGCGACGCCGCGCGAGAGCCAGGCGTACGGCGTTGCGGCGGCGCCCCGGGCGCGGATCGCCTCGGCAATGCCCGGCGCATCCCGCTCGAGGATCGCGCGCGTCGCTTCCGGCGTGACGTCGCGTTCGGTGAAGCCGGTGCCGCCCGTGGTGACGACGACATCGGCGACGTCGCCGTCGGCCCACGCGGCGAGTCTCGCGGAGATCTCGGCGGCGTCGTCGGGTACAACGGCGTGGGCGGCCGGCACGCAACCGCGCCCGACCGCCCACTCGGCGATGGCGTCGCCGCTCCGATCTTCGCGCGTCCCCCGCGCGACTCCGTCCGAGACGGTGAGAATGGCCAGGCGTATCGGGTCCACGCCCGGTTACTACCCCGCTAGCGACGGAGGGAGCCGTCGGTGTAGAACGGCGGGCGTACCACCTCGGCGGCCACGGGACGGTTGCGGATCACGATCTCGATCGCGGTGCCGGGCTTGGACGCCTCGACCGGGACGTACGCCAGCCCGATCCCCTGTTCGAGAGACGGGCTGAGCAGGCCGCTCGTCACCTCCCCACCGGGCTCGCCGTTGTAGCGGACCTCGTAGCCGTGGCGGGGGAAGGCCCGCTCGTGGAGCCGGAAGCCGACCAGCCGCTCGCGAACCCCTTCGTCCTTCCGCCGCTGGAGCGCATCTCGGCCGATGAAGTCGCCCTTGCCGAGCTTGACCACCCAGCCGAGCCCGGCCTCGAGCGGCGTGTGGTTGTCGTCCACGTCGTTGCCGTACAGGACGTACCCCATCTCGAGGCGGAGCGAATCACGAGCACCGAGGCCCGCGGGGATGAGGCCGTCGCCCTCGCCGACCTCGAGGAGGCGACGCCAGATCGGGACGGCCGCATCGTTCGCCAGGTACAGCTCGAAGCCGTCCTCACCCGTGTAGCCGGTCCGGCTGATGAGCGCGCGATGGC
This sequence comes from uncultured Gemmatimonadaceae bacterium, assembly GCA_964410055.1. GTDB lineage: Bacteria > Gemmatimonadota > Gemmatimonadetes > Longimicrobiales > RSA9 > CALBZE01. The sequence continues at coordinate 4,475 of CAYPGK010000091.1, forward strand.
CGTCGACTTCGCCCTCGACGAAATGGTAGAAGCCGATGGCGGACAGGTCGACGTCGGTGATGCGGCCGAGGATCGCCTCCGCCTTCGGGCCCTGGAGCGCGAGGAGCGCCGTGTCGTCCGACACGTCCGTGAGTTCGACGCCAAAGCGGTCCGCGAACTTGCTGATCCACTCCCAGTCCTTCTCACGGTTCGCCGCGTTGACGACGAGCATGTACCCGTCTTCCATGCGGTAGACGAGACAGTCGTCGATCACGCCGCCGTCCTCCTGGCAGATGACCGTGTACTGCGCCTGGCCGACCTCGAGGGTCGAAGCGTCGTTCGTCGTCACGAACTGGACGAAGCCGAGCGCATCGCCGCCCTTGACCTCGAACTCGCCCATGTGCGAGACGTCGAACAGCCCGGCGGCCTTCCGCACCGCCTGGTGCTCGCCCACGATCCCGGTCGCATACTGCACCGGCATCTCGTAGCCGGCGAAGGGGACCATCTTCGCGCCGTGCCTCTTGTGCTCCTCGTACAGCGGCGTCCGCTTCAACTCATCTGCCATGTCTCGTGCTCCTCAAGCTCTGGCGCCCATCAGGCGGATCATGATCGCCTTCTGGACGTGCAACCGATTTTCCGCCTCGTCGAACACCCGCGAGCGCGGTCCTTCAATGACTTCGTCGGCGACCTCCTCGCCCCGGTGCGCAGGCAGGCAGTGGAGGAAGATCGCGTCGTCGCTGGCCAGCTCCATCAAGGCTTCGTCCACGTGGAATCCCTGGAACGCGCGCCGCCGCTCCTCCGCCTCCGCCTCCTGCCCCATTGATGCCCAGACGTCCGTGTTGACGACGTCCGCGCCCGCGACGGCTTCCCTCGGGTCGTGCGTCAGCATCACGTTCGCCGCCGTCCGGGCCCGCTCGAAGATCTCCTTGTCCGGCTCGTACCCTTTCGGGCACGCGAGCCGGAGCTCGAAGCCGAAGCGGTAGGCGGCGTTCAGCCAGGAGTTCGCCATGTTGTTGCCGTCGCCGACCCATGCAACCTTGCGGCCGCTGAGGTCCGTGCCGAACGCCTCCTGGATCGTCATCACGTCCGCCATGATCTGGCAAGGATGCAGCAGATCGGTCAACCCGTTGATGACGGGCACGCTCGCGAAGTGAGCGAACTCGCGCACGTCGCCGTGGTCGAACGTGCGGATCATGATCCCGTCGACGAAGCGCGAAAGCACGCGCGCGGTGTCCCGGATCGGCTCACCGCGCCCGAGCTGCATGTCGCGCGACGACAGGAAGAGCGCATGGCCGCCGAGCTGGAAGGCGCCGACCTCGAACGACACACGCGTGCGCGTCGAACTCTTCTCGAAGATCATCGCCAGCGTCTTCCCCGCCAGCGGCTGCCCCATGTTCTCGCCACGCTTCAGGCGATGCGCGAGCTCGAGGGTGTCGTACAACTCGTCCGTGGAGAAGTCCGGGATCTCGAGGAAATCGCGCTTGTCGGCCATGCTTTTCACCGCGTTCGGCCAGGGGAACGAATCGAGGCGGTGGGAAAGTACCGGGGGGCCGGGGTTGGAGCAAGGTGCAAGAAGGGTCCCGGTGGATCGCAGCCACCGTACGACTTCCTCCAGCGTGCCCGAGGAAGTCCGCACTCCTTTCCGGTGGACTGATCCTAACCGTTATGCTTGGAGGCCCGGAAGGGCCAGGCGTACGCACGGCGCCGGACTGGCCCGGATTCGGGCCAGTCCGGCCACCGACCAGGAATGGATCCATCCTAGAGGATGTAGCGGCGCAGGTCCTCGTCCTCGACGATCGACTTGAGGCGCTCGCGCACCTCATCGGCGCCGAGAGTGATCTCCCCGCTCCTTGCGTCCGGCAGGTCGAAGAGGATGTCCTCGAGGAGCGTCGTCAGCACGGTGTGCAGGCGACGCGCCCCGATGTTCTCCATCCGTTCGTTGACCTCGGCGGCGATCCTGGCAATCTCGCGGATGCCGTCCTCGGTGAACTCCAGCGTCGCGCCCTCGGTCGCGACCAGCTCCTGGTACTGGCGGAGCAGCGCGTTCTTCGGCTCGGTCAGGATCCGCACGAAGTCGCCCTCCGTGAGCGGATTCAGCTCCACGCGGATGGGGAAGCGGCCCTGGAGCTCGGGGATCAGGTCCGATGGCTTCGAGACGTGGAACGCGCCGGCTGCGACGAAGAGGATGTGATCCGTCCGCACGAGTCCGTACTTCGTCTGGACGGTGCTCCCCTCGACGATCGGCAGCAGGTCGCGCTGGACGCCCTCGCGGCTCACGTCCGGGCCGACGCCGCCCCGTTCCCCGGCGATCTTGTCGATCTCGTCGAGGAAGATGATCCCCATGTCCTCCGCACGCTCGACGGCCTCGTTCACCACCTCGTCCATATCGACGAGCTTGTCGAGCTCATCCTGGAGGAGGATGCGACGTGCTTCGGCCACGGTGACCGTGCGGCGCTTGGTCCGCTTCGGCAGCATGTCCTGAAGCATCTCGGTGAAGTTGTCCATCCCCTCCATCCCGCCCATGGGGACCATGAGGTTCTCGATGGGCGGGCCCTGCTGGACCTCGACCTCGACGGTGCGTTCCTCGAGCTTCCCGTCGCGAAGCAGCGTGCGCAGCTTCTCGCGGGTCCTCTCGCGACGGTCGCGAACGCGCTGCTGCTCGTCGTCGTCCACCTCGTCGAGCGGCCGCTCCTCGGCCGCGCCGCCCGGTCCGACCACGAACGCGCGCATTGGCGCGGCCGGCTCGTCGTCGGGTCGCTCCTGCGCGCCCGCCTCGGGGACGGGTGGCAGGAGGAGATCCAGGATCCGCTCCTCGACCCGCTGCTGCGCGACCTCCTCGACCTCGGCCTCACGCTCCTCGCGGACCATGTTGACGGCCATGTCGATCAGGTCGCGCACCATGGATTCGACGTCGCGGCCGACGTAGCCGACTTCGGTGAACTTGGTCGCCTCGACCTTCACGAACGGGGCGCCGGCGAGCCGGGCCAGCCGGCGCGCGATCTCGGTCTTCCCCACCCCGGTCGGGCCGATCATGATGATGTTGTTCGGCATGATCTCCTCACGGAGATCGTCGCCGACACGCTGGCGGCGCCAGCGGTTGCGCAGCGCGATGGCGACCGCCTTCTTCGCCGCTTCCTGCCCGACGATGTACTTGTCGAGCTCGGCGACGATCTGCCGAGGCGTCATCTCGTCCAGCCAGCGCGCCTCCTGCTCGGACGCGTCGACCGGATAGGCATTCTCGTTCAGGACCTTGGCCATGATTACTCCGTGTGCGGCCACGCGACGCCTCCTCCCGGACGGGTTCGGGCCCCATGAGCCGCACGCTTCAGGCTACTCCAGTTCGAGTACCGTGATGTTACGGTTCGAGTAGATGCAGATGTCGCCGGCGATCTCGAGCGAGCGCCGCACAATCTCGGCCGCGGACAGCGACGAGTGCTCCTTGAGCGCGCGCGCCGCCGCAAGGGCGAAGCTCCCGCCACTTCCGATCGCCGCGATCTCGTCGTCCGGCTCGATGACGTTGCCGTCGCCGCTGATGATGAATAGGTGATCCTTGTCGGCGACGGTCAGCAGCGCCTCGAGGCGCCGCAGGTACCGGTCGGTGCGCCAATCCTTGGCCATCTCGACCGCCGCCCTGGGCAGGTTGCCCGGGTGCCGCTCGAGCTTGGCTTCGAACTTCTCGAAGAGCGTGAACGCGTCGGCGACCGAGCCGGCGAAACCCGCCAGGACACGGCCGTCCTTCAGCTTGCGCACCTTCTGCGCATTCGCCTTGACGACGGTGTCGCCCAGCGTCACCTGGCCGTCGCCGCCCAGCGCAACACGGCCGTCGTGCCGGACCGCGATGATGGTCGTCGCGTGGAATCCCTTCATTCGATCTTCCTCCTTGGCCCCCCTATACCCCCGAGTGCGGGGGATTCTCCCGGCGCCAATCTGGGGGATGTACGGCGATGTGCAAAGGGGGTCGGCGCGCGATCCCGGGGTGTTCGGGTGACCCTCACCGATCACGCGCGCGGGTGCGCCTGGTCGTAGACGCGCTTGAGGCGTTCCTTCGAGGTGTGAGTGTAGATCCGGGTGGTCGAGAGCGAGGCGTGACCGAGCAGTTCCTTGACGGCCATCAGGTCGGCGCCGGCATCCAGGAGGTGCGTCGCGAAGGTGTGTCGCAGCGAGTGGGTCGAGAGCCCTGCGTCCTCGGCCACCGCATCGAGGAAGCTTCGCACGATGTTCTGGATCTGCCGCGTCGAGAGGCGACGTCCACGCTCGGAGATGAAGACGGCGCGGCGATCGCCGCCCGGACAGCGGGCCAGGACCTCGGCGCGGCGGAGCTCGTAGCGGCGCAACGCGGTGACGGCGTGCCGCCCGAGCGGCACGATCCGTTCTTTGCGCCCCTTCCCGCGGACCCGCGCCTGGTCGCCGATGAGATCGAGGTCCTGCACGTCCAGGCTCTGCAGTTCGGAGAGGCGCATCCCCGAGGCGTAGAACGTCTCGACGATCGCCAGATCGCGCGCGCCGCGGAACCCGCCTTCGGCCGCGCGGTTCTCGGCGAGCTGGAGGACGCGCTCGACGTCGCCGCGGCTCAGCCAACCCGGCAGGTGCCGCTCGATCTTGGGCGAGCGCACGGCGCGAGCGGGGTTCGCCTCGATCAGCTCCTCGCGGTGGAGCCAACGGAAGAAGGAGCGGACGGCGGAGAGCTTGCGGGCGATCGTACGTCGCGAGAGCTCGCGGCGTGACAGGTCGGCCAGGAACGCGCGAAGGGCGAGGCGGTCGACGCCGCCCCACGTCCACTCCTCCTCGCCGTAGTATCGGGCCAGGAACGCATCGAACTCGTCCAGGTCCCGGCGGTACGCCGCCACGGTGTGCGGGCTGAGCTGCCGCCCGTCGGCCAGGTGCCGGACGAACTCGGCAATCACGCCGCGCCCCCTGCCCCGGTAGCGATCACGCCGCGACCCCCGCCTCGACGTCGACCCGCTCGATCCCGTGCTCGCGCATCCAATCGGCGAAGTCGGCCCGCGCGCGCTCGGCAAGGCGCTCTCGCTTCGCGCGCTTGTCGCGGATCCGCTCCCGGAGCGGGTCGAGCAGCCCGAAGTTGGAATTCATCGGCGCGAAATCCCTGGGGTCACCCTCGCGCAGGTACCGGTACAGCCCGCCCAGCATCGTCGTCGTGGGCGGGAGCACGGGCTCCAGGCCGCGCACGAGGCGGTCCAGGTTCACGCCCGCGAGGATCCCCGACGCCGCGGATTCGGTGTACCCCTCGACACCCGTGAGCTGGCCGGCGAAGATCAGATCGGGGCGCGTCGGGTGCGCGCCGTACGCGTTCAACCGCGCCGGGAAGTTGAGATACGTGTTCCTGTGGATCGAGCCGTAGCGCAGGAACTCGGCGTTCTCGAGCCCGGGGATCATGCGAAAGACCCGCCGCTGCTCCCCCGTGCGGAGCCGGGTCTGGAACCCGACCAGGTTCCACATCTGACCGGCCTTGTCCTCGCGGCGGAGCTGGAGCACCGCGTACGGCTCGCGGCCGGTCCGCGGGTCCGGCAGCCCGATCGGCTTCATCGGTCCGAACCGGAGCGTGTCGTCGCCACGCGCGGCCATGACCTCGACCGGCAGGCACCCCTCGAAGTACGGCACGCCGCCGGGCCCCAGGCGACCCGCCGCGCCCGCCATCCCGTCGCGCGTACCGCCGCGCTCACCGGACGGCCCACGGTCCCGCTCCCCGGACCCAGCCTCGCCCTCACCCTCGATCAGGATGTTCTCCCATTCGTGCCCCGGGTAGATGTCCGCCTCACGGAGCGCGCGAATGAAGGCGTAATACTGGTCGCGATCGAGCGGGCAGTTGAGGTAGTCGTCGCCGTCGCCCTTGCCGTGGCGCGAGAGGAAGTAGGCGACGTCGGTGTCGATCGACTCGAAGCTGACGATCGGCGCGATCGCGTCGTAGAAGGCCAGCCCGTCGTCGCCGAGCAGCGCGGCGATTTCGGCGGCGAGTGCGTTGGAGGTGAGCGGGCCGGTCGCGAGGACGGTCGGACCCTCGGGGAGCGAGGTGACCTCGCGGCGCTCGATGGTGATGCGCGGGTGCGAGGCGACCAGTTCCGTCATCCGGGCCGAGAAGACGTCACGGTCGACGGCGAGCGCGGCGCCGGCAGGGACGCGCGCCTCTTCGGCCGCCGCCAGCAGCAGCGAGCCGAGCGCGGCCATCTCCGCCTTGAGGAGGCCGTGCGCATTCGTCGGATCCGTGCTCTTGAAGGAGTTCGTGCAGACCAGCTCGGCCAACCGATCGGTCTGGTGCGCCGGCGTTCGGCGAACCGGACGCATCTCGATCAGCGTGACGTCGTGGCCTCGCTCCGCGAGCTGCCAGGCCGCCTCGCACCCCGCGAGCCCCCCTCCGGCGACGGTGACTCTCGCCAATCCGACCTCCTGTCCTGCTTGGAACTTCTTACTTCTGAGCGCCCGCCAGCTCGACCGTGCCGGGCTCGAACTCGCCCTTGCACTGCGGGCACTTCAGGAACTCACCCCGTGCCTTCGTGCTCTTCTCCACCAGGTACGCATTCCCGCAGTCCGGGCACGGCCCCGCCACGGGACGGTCCCAGGTCGACCAGTCGCACTCCGGATAGCGCGTGCAGCCCCAGAACGTCTTCCCACGACGAGTCCGCTTCTCCGCCACGTCACCTTCGCCGCACTTCGGGCACTTCAGCCCCGGGATGGTCACCGGCTCCGTGTGCTTGCACTTCGGGTAGTTGCTGCACGCGATGAACGTCCCCAGGCGACCTTCACGCTCGACGAGCTCGCCGCCGCACTCCGGGCACGCCCGCCCGATCGGCTTCGGCTCCTTGCGCTCCTTCTTGTCCAGCGGCTTCGTGTACGAGCACTCCGGGTAGCCCGTGCAGCCGAAGAACCGACCGTGCCGCGACCACTTGACCTGCAACGGCTTGCCGCACTCCGGGCAGGTCTCCCCCTCCGCATCGACCACCTCCCGCAGCACTTCATCGGACCTCTGCTTCGCTTCGGCCAGCCGATGCCTGAACGGCTCGTAGAACTCGCCGAGGAGCTGGCGCCAGTCCTGCTCGCCCTCCTCGATCCGGTCCAGCCCCGTTTCCATCTCGCTCGTGAAGCGGACGTCGAAGAGGTCCGGGAAGAGCTTCACCAGCATCTTCGCCACCGTCTCACCGAGCGGCGTGGGGTGGAAGCGCTTCTGCTTCACCTCGACGTATTCGCGGTCCCGGAGCGTCGAGATGATCTGCGCGTACGTCGATGGCCGCCCGATCCCCAGCTTCTCCAGCTCCTTCACCAGGCTCGCCTCGCTGAAGCGCGGCGGCGGCTGCGTGAAGTGCTGCGCCGGCACCAGCTCGA
>CAYPGK010000092.1:0-11762 GCA_964410055.1 uncultured Gemmatimonadaceae bacterium
GGATCGACGTAGACGATGTCCGCCACGTCGATGATCGACTCGGGGTTGTCGCGCACGCCGTACGGCTGCACGGGATTCCCCTCGTCGTCGATGTTCACCCGCTTCGGCCCCGTGTAGCCGAGGTGCATCCACGCGGACGAGGATCCGGGCCCGCCGTTGAAGGAGATCATGAGCGGGCGCTTCGTCTTGTCCTGGATGTCGGAGCGCTCGTAGAAGACGTAGAAGACCGAGGCGATGGGGTTGCCCTCCGTGTCGTAGACCGGGAGCGTGCCCGCCGTGGCCTTGTACGGCACGCGCTTCCCCTTGATGGTGACCGCGTGTTGCGTGGTGACCGCGTGCTCGAGCGGGATCCTCACCCGCGACGCCTCGACCTCGGCGGAGGCGGTCCGGGCCTGGCTCCACGCGAGGTCCGGAGCGGCCGCGAGGGTGAGCCCGGCAACGAGCACGGATGCAGCCGATCGCACGGGGGAAACACTGCGAGTCCGAATTCTCATGAGCGACATCTCCCAGAGAAGTGTTTGACGTGCGGGCCGTACCGCGGGCGCGGGCGGATCCGCGCCGGGTCCATCTTCGGCCCGTCAGCGAATCGGGTCAAGCGCGTCCGTGCTCGCCACGCCCGCGCGGACCGGGTCGACGACGAACGGCTCCGTGACGACGTTCGGCCCGACGCCGCGCTTCGATTCGGCCACCATCCGGGCGACCTCCTCCATGAGGCGCGCGTTCTCGATGACGACGCCGTCCTTGATCGTGTGCACGATCCCGCGCGTGCGCACCATCTCGCCCGCCTCGTTCAGCGTCAGCGCGCCGAACGAGTAGAGGAAGCGCAGGTTGTACGCGGGGTTGCCGTCCACGATGATGAGATCCGCCAGATAGCCGGGCCGGACCAGGCCCAGTCGGGGCTGGCGGAGCGTCTGGGCGCTGTTGTAGGTCGCGGCCTTGAGCACCTCGAGGTTGTGCATCCCGGTCTCTCGCAGGAGCTGTAGCTCGCGCACGTTCGAGAAGCCCGGCGTCGCCCAGATGTAGTTGTCGTCCGTCCCGTAGGCCACGCGGCCGCCGCGCTTGTTGAACTCGTAGATCAGATCGCCCCAGAGGTCGAACGCCTCGTACCAGTACTGCTCGTCGTCGGACGTCCAGTCGTAGTGGTACGAGCCGTGGTACGCCGGGTTGGGCAGGTTCCACTCGATCAGCGCCTGGTGGGTGTACTTCTCGTGCCAGGGCAGGCTGGTCGCCCGGAGGATGTCGCGATTCGCCTCGTAGACGACCCGCGTGGGCAGCATCGTCACGCCGTAGTGGACGAGCGAGTCGGCCACCTCGCCGAGCAGCCGCGCGCGGTCGGCCTGGCTCCAGACGCGTCCGGCCTCCCGGAAGCGATGGTTCTCGTCGTTGAAGTTGTAGTCGCGCGGGAAGTCGGCGGTGCGGCGGTCGAGCGCGGATTCGGCGTAGCCGTAGTGGTGCTCGATCATCGTGGCGCCGAGTCGGGCGGCGTCCACCGCGTCGACCACGGCATTGGTCGAGGGAGGGAGATGGATCGTGGTGATTCCGCCGGCGTCCCAGACCGCCTTCGCGACGGCGCCGAAGAGCGCCTGGCTCCACGTCACGCTGCCGAGGCTGACCACGTGTGCGCCCCTGGCGACCATGGCGCGGGCGATCTCGGGCGCCTTCTCGGGGTTGTCGCGGTCCTCGCGGGAATAGTTCGTCATGGCGCCCCACCCCCAGATCGGGAACATGCGGGGCGCGAGGATCTCGTTGCGCGCGCTGCGCTGCGCCTCCTGCAGCGCGTTCTCGAGCCCGCGGTCGGGAGCCGGGACGAGCGTGGTCACGCCGTGCGCGAGCTTCAGATAGTACACGTACTCGATCGGCATCGGCTCCTGCCGCAGGTGCATGTGCAGGTCGATCATCCCGGGCAGCACGTACATGCCCTGCGCATCGATCACGCGGTCGCCGGTCGGCCGCTGGACGTCCCCGCGCCGCTCCACCGTGACCGGGTCGAAGGGCACCATCTCCGTGATCACATTCCCTTCGATCACGATGTCGTACGGCCCGGCAGGAGGACCGCCGTGGCCCGGGATCACTATCGCGCCGCGGATGACGAGACGTTTGTACGGCCCCGCGGCCAGGTCGCCGAACTGCCGGAAGGAAGGCGCCTTCGGAGCGGGTACGCTCGTGTAGGACAGCTCCTCCATGGACGCGGTGGCATGCTGCCGGGCGTGCGCCGCCGCGGAAGACCCGAGGGCGAGGGCAAGGCTCGCGGCGATCGCCAACGGCACCCTTGGTCCGATCATGATCCGAACTCCTCGGTCTCGAGATGGGCAGGGAAAAATGGAGGGGACCGCCACATCCGTGTACGGCCCCCTCCCGTAGGTCTACCGGTTACTGGTCGGCGCCACTGGCAATGCGCTGGCGCCTCTGGTCCTGGACCATGCGCTCGACATCGGCCAGTAGCTTCTGCGCGTCGTACACGATGCCGTCCTTGATCGTGTACTTGACGCCGCCCACGCGCACCGGCTTCCCGCTGTCATCCAGCTTCACGAAGCCCGTGCCGTAGAGCGTCTTGAAGTTGTGCAGCGGGTTCTCCGGCACGATCACCAGGTCGGCCAGCAGGCCGGGCCGGATAATGCCGAACTCGATCGGCTTGCCCTTCGGCTCGAAGATCGCCTCGGCGCCGTACAGCGTGGCCGAGCGGATCACCTCCAGCGGATGGAAGCCGGCCTCCTGGAGCAGCTCGAGCTCCTCGATGTAGCCGAAGCCGTAGAGCTTGTAGATGAAGCCCGAGTCCGAACCGGTCGTCACCCGGCCACCCGCGTTCTTGTAGTCGTTCAGGAACTGCATCCAGACGCGGTAGAAGTTCTTCCACGCGACCTCGTCGTGCGTGGTCCAGTCGAACCAGTAGGAGCCGTGCGCCTCGCGGCTCGGCTGGAAGAAGTCCCACAGCGACGGGAGCGCGTACTTCTCCATCCAGTCGGCGTTCCGCGCACGCATGACGTCACGCCCGGCGGCGTAGATCGTCATCGTCGGGTCGATGATGAAGTCGAGCTCGAGGAACTCCTTGATGAGCGCGTTCCACTTCTCGCCGCGCGGCTTGACCAGGTTCCACTGGCGCGCCACCTGGCCGAAGCGGTGCTGCTCGTCGTTGTAGTTCATGTCCACGGGCCAGGGCTGGATGTCGTGCTCCTCGTACATCGACTCGAACAGCCCGTAGAAGTGGGTCATCGAGCCGAGGCCGAGCCGGGCCGCGTCGAGCGCGTTCATCCGCGCTACGCCGGTCTGGGCGAGGTGCGCCGTCGAGCCCAGCCCGTACTTCTTGGCCTCATCGAGGAGCGCGGCCATGATCTCGGGGTCGAAGGCGCCCATCTTCATCCCATCGACGCCCTGCTTGGCCGCCCACTGCACCCAGGCACGCGCCTGCTCCGGCGTGCGGATCGGGCCTCGGTCCCACCCGCTCCCCGGCCGCTGGTAGTTGATGATGCGCGGGGCGACGATCTCGTTCCGGGCGCTCCGCTTCTGCTCGTTGAGCGACCAGTGGAACTCGCCCAGGCTCACGCCCCGGACCGTCGTCACGCCGTGCGCGAGCCAGAGCTTGTAGGCGTACTCCGGCGGGTTCTTCGGCTCGCCGCCCGCGTGGACGTGGAGGTCGATGAAGCCGGGCATCACGTACATCCCCGTCGCATCGATCTCCTTCGTCGCGCCCGTCGGCCGACGACGCTCGTCGATCGGCACCCCGGGATAGCCCACGGACCGCACATCCACGATCCGGTTCCCCTCGATCACGATGTCGACCGGGCCCTGGGGAGGAGCGCCGGCGCCATCGATCATCGTCGCGCCCCGGATGATCAGCCGCTCGAAGGGACCCTCCCCCTCTCCCGGCTGCCGCGCCGGCGACGGCGGCGGCGACTGGCGCTGCGCGAAGGCCGGCGCCGCGATCGCCAGCCCCATGGCAACGACGACCAACGACAGTAAGTTCCGCCTCACGGTGTTCATCGGACCTCCTGGTCATGTGGGACGTGGGAATCGTTCCTGACGATCCTCACCAGTTTGCCGGGATTTCGGTTCGCCGGCATACGCATCGCTACAGGTTCGGGTTGGACGCGCGCTCGGCGTCCGAGATCGGCCAGCGGCGGTTCACCCCCTTCGCCTTCTGCTCCGGTGCCCAGTCCGGGGGAATGATGCCCCAGTAACGCATGTCCTGCCAGCGCCGGGCTTCGAGCCAGAACTCGGCGATCCGCTCGTACTGGATCTGCTCGAAGATTTCGTCCGCGTCGTTGCTCGCGAAATCGGCGAGCGAGACGGCGCGCCGGACCTCGTTGATGTTCGATACCGCCTGCCCGAGCTGCCCGGTCACGTAGTAGTACTCGGCGAGGATGAGCCTCGCGTCCTGCCAGCGGCTGACCGGGATGTCGGCGTTGCGGTCCGGGTACTTCAACTGGAGATAGACGTCCCGGCCGTCGACGGAGACGGTCTCCTTCGGGCCGTGAACGATGCGCGGGTCGCGCTCGCCGCTCACCGGGTCGATCAGGTTGGCGTACCGGGGATCGAGCGCGTCCCACGGCCCCTGGTTGAAGCGGTCCAGGATCGTGTTCGCCTTGCCCGGCTGCTGATAGTGGACGTCGACGTGGTAGTCCGGCTTCGCGGCGAGCGCCTTGTCGGCGAACTCGCGCGCCTTGTCGAAGTAGCTCACGTCGCCGCCGTGCTCGAAGTAGAGCGAACGGTAGGCGCGGGCGATGGAGCCGTACGCCGCCGCCTCCAGATTGGGCGAGCCCGCGGCGTGGGCGATGTCGGCCGCCTTGGCGAGGAGCTGGATCGCGCTCTCGTAGATCGCCACCGGCGTCTGGGGCGGCCCGGCGTCGATCGTGACGGCTTCGAAGAGGTCGGCGAGCGTGATCCGGGCGATCCCCTCCCAGAAGTAACCCTGGGCGACGCGGATGTCGCTCGCCGGCTGGGGCACGAGGCCTTCCAGGCGTCGAGTCACGTCGGCCGCGACCCAGCGCGCAGCGCTCAGCCTATTGTACAGGTCTTCGTACCGGAGATTCCACCCTTCCATCACGCCGGCCTGGAGGTTCAGCGCGTCGGTCTGGGTGGTGACGTGGAAGCCCTCGTCGGAGACGAGCGCGACCGCGATGACCGCCAGGTCGTAGCCGTCGGAGAACTCCCCCTCGGGCGTGTTGCCGAGGGCATCGAGGAGCGTCGGGTTGTTGAGATCCTCCTCCGTGAGGTTCGTGGGATTCTCAACGGTGAAGAGATCCCCGCACCCGGCGAGTAGTCCGCAGAGCAGGAGCGGCATGAGCGAAGATCGGCGCATGAGCGATAACCCCTTGTCCTTGACAGTCGAGAACATGATCGAGACCCGTCGTGGCGGCCATCACCACATCGCCCGCACCATCAGGGTGACGCTGCGCGGCGAAGGCGCCTTGAAGTAGTCGATGTTGGAGATGAAGGTGGTCGCGCTGGTCGAGCTCCCCGGGTCCTGCATGCCGGAGTACTTCGTGAAGAGCGCCAGGTTGCGGCCCGCGAGCGAGACAGAGATGCGGTCGGTGCCGAAGCGCTGCGCGATGGACGCCGGTACCTGGTAGTTGATGGAGAGCTCCTGGAACCGGAGGTAGTCGCCGGGCTCGGCCCAGTGGGAGATCACGCGCGGATCCTTGCGACCGTAGCGATCGGCGATCTCCTGCCGCTCCGCCGCCGTGGTGCTGGGGTCGGCGAGCTTCTTCTGCATCTCGGCGATCTCCTTGTTGATCCCCGACGCGGCGCGGATCAGCTCGGTCTCGTTCATCATGACGAAGCCCGCCGCGCCGGTGAAGAGCGCCTGGATCTGCACGTTGCCGGGCAGACCAATGCGCGTGCCGAACGAGCCGGTCAGCGTCGGGGCCTGGTTGCCGACGAAGACGAGCGAGTCCGCGCCGGCGGAATTCCTGAGGAAGTTCGGCGTCAGTTGGGCCAGGCTGGTGAACTGGTCGACCGGGACCGAGAGGACGTAGGGGTTGTCCGGATCGACCGTCGGTGCGATGACCGCGCCGGGCTGGTAGCCGACGGCGATCGAGTTGTAGCGCCGCTGCGTGCCGGAGACCCGGAACGTGGGCAGCCCGCCCATGTCGCTGACGACCTGGTCGAGCGTCGCGATGGAGGCGTTGATGCTCCAGTCGAAATCGGTGCTGCGGATCACCGACCAGTTCGCCGTGACTTCGATCCCCTTCGACTTCAGCTCGCCGATGTTGGTGAGCTGCGGGTTGAGGAAGCCGAGAGACGGGGCGCTCGGCTTCGCCAGGAGCGCGTCGGTCGTGGTCTGGTTGAAGTACACGATCTCGACACCGAGCCGGCCGTCCAGGAAGCCGAGCTCCGCGGCGAGCTCCCGCTCCGTCGAACGCTCCGGCTTGAGCTGCGGGTTCCCCTGGTTCTGAGGACGGACGACGGACTGGTTCTCACCCATCGTCGCCGGACGCCAGGTCCGCTGAGCGTCGAACGCCCCCGGCTGCAGACCGGACGTGCCGATCGCTGCGCGGAGGCGGAACTGTTCGAGACCGAACCAGTCGTTCCAGAAATCGTGGTCGGAGACGACCCAGGAGGCACCCACCTTCGGATAGAACTGGAAGCCGAGATCCTCACCGAACGCGGAGTTGCCGTCCATACGCATCCCGGCCGTGAGGAAGAGTCGGTCCCAGAGGCCGATCTGCTCCTGGACGAAGAGCCCCGCGTTGATCACCTCCGACTTGGTCTCGCTGACCGCGTAGACCGTGGCGCCGCCGCTGATCGTCTCCAGCCCCGGCGCCGCGAAGTCACGAACGCCCACCGTCTTCGTACGGTCCGTCTCCCAGAAGCTCTGGCCGCCCACCACCAGGGTCGAGTTGATCGTGGGGCTGAACTCCGTCTGCCAGGAGGTCTTCGCGTCGACCGTGATCGAGGTGCGGTTCCGGTCGAAGAGGTTGCGCAGCCCCGTCACGTCGTTGAAGGGCGAGGCCCCACGGTCGACCGAGAGGATGCGCTCGTTGACCGACGTGTTGTAACCGACGGTCACCTCGGAGCTGATCTGCGGCGTCCAGCGCTGGCTCAGCTTCCCGCTCAGCGTCCGCACGTCGCCGTTCAGCCGGCTGCTGTAGGCGAGCGCGCCGTCGATCGTGTAGAACAGCTCGCCGTAGGGACGCAGCTCGCTCACCTTGCTCGGATCCGCCAGCACCGCCTCGCCCAGGAGCCCCCATGTGGGATAGGGCGCATCGAGCGCGCTCTTCGTGATGCTCAGGTCGAACCGGGCCTGCAGCGTCTCGCTGAGCGAGTGGTCGAGCCCGACGCGGGTGGACCAGTTCGTCAGGGCGTTGTTGGGCAGCGAGCCGAGGTCGTTCCGGTAGCGCCCCGAGAAGACGTACTGCGTGTTCTGCGCGCCGCCCTGGACCGTTGCGGCCACGTTGAACGAGCGGCCGGTCCGCAGGAAGGACGACGCCGGGTGGTTCGAAACCACCTGACCGGTGGCGGCGTCGTACGCGTAGTTGTGCGGGATCCGGCCCTCGGGAATCTGCGACAGACCCTGCTCGACCTGGACGGTGTAGCGCGCCGTCCCCTGGCTCGAGCCGCGCTTCGTGAAAATCTGGATCACCCCCGAGGACGCCTCGGTGCCGAAGAGCGTCGCCGCCGCCGCCCCCTTGATCACCTCGATGCGCTCGATGTCCGCCGGGTTCAGATAGTTGAGGGGGCTGGTGCTGACGGAGGCGTTAGAAGTGAAGCTGTTGTCGACCCGGACGCCGTCGATGTAGATGATCGGCTCGTTGCGCTGCGAGATGCTCACCGTGCCGCGCAGCCGGATCGGCGAGTTGCTCCCGACCTCGCCCGTCGCGGTGTGCGCTACGAACCCCGCGATCCGGCCCTGGAGCACTTCCGTCACGTTGCTCGCGACCACCTCCTCGATCTGCTGGGAGCCGACCGTGGCGATGGTCTGGCCGAGTCGCTTCCTCTCCGTCACCACCCCGGTCCCCGTTACGACCAGCTCCTCGAGGCCGAGCACGTTGACCGAGAGCGCGAAACGAACCTGGACCGTCTCACCCGGCGTCACCGTCACCTGGCGACTCTCGTTACGGTAGCCGATGAAGAGAACCTGCACGGTATGGGTCCCGGCCGGAACGTCGGCGATCACGATTCGCCCCGCATCGTCCGTCAGCCCGCCACGCTGGGAGCCCTGGATGACAACCTGCGCACTGGCCAGAGGCTGGCCTGTGATCTCGTCCACGACCTGGACGGCGATGCTCCCGGTTTGTCGCGCCTGCGCCGCGCCTGCCGGTAACAGCGTCGCTGCCATCACCAGCACCGCATGCCTCCAGACTCGGGCGAACGGCTTGGTACGTGAACCGTGCATGGCGTACTCCTTTGAAGACCGAGTGGTTACGGAGATCGGCAGGACTCCGGTCACGGACGAACTCCGGAATCACATTGTTCCGCGATTCGTACCGGACGGCCCGCCGGGGCCACATCCGACGATGTGGGGCCTCGTTGAAGGAGTCGGGAGATCGTGTGGGGGACCAGCTAAGGAAGACACTCGTGGTACGCGTAGCCTTCCAAGTCGCGCTGCTCGAGCAGCTCCGCCCGTGAGGGGCGCGATCCCAACGGTCACCATAGCCTCACCCATATCGGCCGGCTCATCGCCATCGGCGCACCGTGCGAAACTCGCCCCGCGTGTGTCTACTCCGCGCAAAGGCGAATCAGCCGACCCGGTGACGAGCCCGCCTTTCCGGGCACGATTCCGGAGTGCCCGTCAGGCGCTCGATCAGCGACGGCCGTGTATTGCACACAGTGCACTGCACGACTCGCGAGCGCGCCGTATGCACGCCGCGGTCTGTGAGGTATTTCGGAAACCTTGGTACTGCCCGGCGCATCCGGGATGCGCCACCCGGCAAGGAAGCTGGCCGGGAAGCTCGGCAATCGACCGGACGGGCCGCGTGGCCCGGCCCAGGTCGAATCGAATACTCTGGAAGGTCGCGTGGACCGCACCCCGGAGCGAACCGCTCTGGCCGTCGTGCCGCCCGCGGTATCGCTCACGGTATGCAGTTTGGTATACCAATTGGTGTGCGATTATACGCGATGCTTCGTCAAAGGGCAAGAGGGAGGCCGCGTCGAAGGGTTTCGGGAGGAACCGCCGTGAGGCCGGCGCCAGAGGCCCGGTCTCGCCTCACAAACACCTGTGGTGAAACGGGTTACACCGGGACTACCAGCACCCGCGCTCGCCCAGCTTCTCGATCGCCTGGACCAGTCGGTCCACGCCGTTGTACCAGTTGGCCTCCACGGCCCGGACCGCCGCGACGGGGTCGCCGGATTCGATCGCCAGCACGATCTGCTCGTGCTCGGCCACGGACACATCGATGCGGTCGACGATCGAGCTCGTGTAGAGGCGGAAATACCGTTCGGTCTGCGGCTTGATCGATTCGTGTAGGACCCGCAGTCGCGGCCCCGCCCCCGACGCGACGATCGTCCTGTGGAACTCGGAGTCGAGATCGAAGATCCGGTTCGGGTCCGGATCGCTCTCGCCCGCGAGGTCGTGGAGGGCGCCATTGATCGAGCGCAAGGACTCGACGGCGCGGAGTCGCAAGCCCTCTGCGGCGTTGGCGACCTCGCGGATGGCCAATCCCTCCACGGCGGCCACCACCGCCCAGAGCTCCCTGGCATCCTGGGCGGTCAGGGGCGCGACGTTCAGCCGGGCCCTCTGCCCATCGGTGGCCGCCGTCACGTACCCTTCCTGCCGCAGCTTGACGAGCGCACTGCGGACGGGCGTGCGGCTCACACCCAGCCGTTGGGCCAGTTCCGACTCCACCAGCCGCGTCCCCGGGGCCAGTCGGCCCCGGACGATCAGTTCACGCAGCCGACCATACGCTTCATTCGTGTGATCCACAGTGCATTCGCTCCCACGCCGCCTGGTACGTACTGCCGTTACTGTTGAACATCCAGTACTGCACCTGCCCGCCCCCGGCGACGTCCCGCCCCTCCCGGGCACACGACCGGGACCTTCCGGGCTCGCACCCGGGCGAACCACCGCCGTCCCGATGGAACGATCGAAGGCGTCGATCTGCGACCCGGCCCCATTGGCGGCCGGCGATCGGGCGGCCCGTGCGGCGGGCTCCTGCTGTGGGCTGCACTCGTCAGCGGCCGTGCGCGCGCCGCTCGGGGGGTTGACGTGCGTCGGCGCGGTGGGTCCCGGCCGACACTTCCGAGTCGACCGCCCGAAGCCCACCGTTCCACCACGCTGGATGGCGCTCACGGCCCTCGCCGGTCCGCGGAGGGCGGCCTTCCAGCTCCTTGGATCGCCTACTGCTACTCGGGAATGATTACGTGCGCCAGCGACAGTGGCGCCGAAGACAGCCGCGGGCCGGGCCAATATTTACGGGTGCGCCGACGGGACGCAAGGCTAACGTTCCCGGTATCGGGGGAAGCACCGGTCCGGGCGAGGGGGTGGGGTGGGGATGAACTTCAGTCGAAACAGAGATTTTCCCGCAGAATTGGTGGTTGTATCTCGTCCCCGATGAAGATTCATTGCGCCCCGTGGGTGCGGCAGCCCGCCAGACCTGGGGTTTACGCTAGACCGTGTCTGAGCTTGGGCGCCGCACCCTAAGAAGTCCTCGATCGCGATGAGCCCGAACAGTTGCCCGGACAAGCAAGTCCGCATCCTGACCCTGATCGGCCAGCTGCCCGAGCTTGGCCGGCGCACGGTCTGGGGCGGCAGAGCCCCGGTGCGCTCTGCACTCTACATGGGAGCTCTTGTGGCCAGCCGGCACAACCCGGTCATCCGGGACTTCTACCTTCGCCTCCTTGCGGCAGGAAAGCCGCGCAAGGTAGCCCTTACCGCCTGCATGCGTAAGCTGCTCACGATCCTCAACGCCATGGCCAGAACCCAGACACCCTGGAATCCGGCCCTGCCGGAATACAGTTGCTGATACCTGAGACCTGAAGTCCTGATACCTGACCCCTGATACCTGCCTCAATCCATCACCCCCGCCACCCCAAACGCCTCCGGCAACCTCATCCCCAGATTCCGCAACCGGAACGCCAGCACGTCCGCGGCCTCCTCGATCTGCTTGCTGGTCGGCTTGCCGGCGCCGTGGCCGGCGCGGGTCTCGATCCGGATCAGCGTCGGGCGGTCGCACGACTGCGCCTCCTGCAGGCGCGCGGCGTACTTGAACGAGTGGCCGGGTACGACGCGGTCGTCGTGGTCGCCGGTCGTGACCAGCGTCGCCGGGTAGCAGGTGCCCGGCTTCAGGTTGTGGTACGGCGAGTAGGCGTAGAGGTGCGGGAACATCTCCGGGTCCTCCGCGGACCCGTAATCCGAGACCCACGCCCAGCCGATCGTGAACTTGTGGAAGCGGAGCATGTCCATGACGCCCACGGCCGGGTGCGCGACGGCGAAGAGGTCGGGGCGCTGGTTCATGACCGCGCCGACGAGGAGACCGCCGTTCGAGCCGCCGCCGATCGCGAGCTTGGACGGGTTCGTGTACCCCTCGCGGATCAGGTACTCGGCAGCGGCGATGAAGTCATCGAAGACGTTCTGCTTGCGCTCCTTCGTCCCGGCGTGGTGCCACTCGCGACCGTACTCGCCGCCGCCGCGCAGGTTCGGCATGGCGTAGACGCCGCCCATCTCGAGCCAGACCAGGTTCGCCACCGAGAAGCTCGGCGTCAGCGAGATGTTGAAGCCGCCGTAGCCGTAGAGGTACGTAGGGTTGGAGCCGTCCAGCTCGATCCCCTCGCGGTGCGTGATGAACATCGGCACGCGCGTGCCGTCCTTCGACGTGTAGAAGACCTGC
>CAYPGK010000093.1:0-11561 GCA_964410055.1 uncultured Gemmatimonadaceae bacterium
GCGCGAAGGGGCGCGAAGGGGCGCGAAGGGGCGCGAAGGGGCGCGAAGGGGCGCGAAGGGGCGCGGGCCGTTCGGGAAGCACGTGCCTGAAAGCGGCGGCGGCGTTCCGGGTGGGATCCGCTGCTAGGGCGCGTGCCCGGGTGCGATTCTCGCGCGGTATGTGTCCGGCCGCGGTCCTCACGCGGGTCGAGTGCCCGGGTACGGGCAGGTGCACGGAGAAAGTGCACACGCGTGGGTGAAAAAATCCGTGCGTGTGCAGTTTCCCACCTCTAATGTGGAAACCCGGCACGCGTCGTTCGACTCGACGGCATGCGTGTGCAGTTGACCACCATATCCGGGGAAAGTCGGCACGCATGCGAAAAAGAGGGCACGCGTGTGCAGTTTCTACAGGAAGCGGTAGGGCGCGTCGGCCGCCGCGCCCTACCGCCTTCGCCCACCCGCCATGCCCTCCCGTCCACCCGCCCCGCCAGCCGTCCTGCCCGCCGTCCCTAGCCGCTCGACCCCGCCACACCCACCTGCCACCCGGCCCACCCGCCCGCTACCCTACCCCTTCGGCCTGAGCTCCGTCGCGGTCTGGAGGCCGGTTGCGACTTCGGGCAGGATGCCGAGCCGTTCGTAGATGGGGCGCACGTCCTCGGCGAGGGCGGGGAGGCGGTGGCGGAACCATTGGGCGGCCAGGATCACCGCGACGCCGCCGAGGAGCACGGTGTTCGGGGCGCCGATCCGGCTGGCGAGAGACCCGGCGAGCAGCCCGCCGAAGGGCGCCACCCCCAGGAACGACATGGCGTAGAGGCTCATGACGCGGCCGCGCTTGTCCTCGTCGACGATGGTCTGGAGCACGGTGTTCATCGACGCCGTCGTCACCATCATCCCGAAGCCGGTCACCACGAGGAGCGGCAGGGAGATCCAGGCGGTGCTGGACCGGGAGAAGGCGACGAGACCGATGCCGAATACGGTCGAACAGAGTCCGATCATGCGCCCGAGCCCGCGGACGGTGGTGCGCGAGGCGAGGTAGAGCGCGCCGGTGAGAGCGCCGCACCCGGCCGCGCCCATGAGGAAACCGAGCATGCGTGGACCGCCGCCGAGCACGTCCCTGGCGAAGATCGGCATCAGCACCAGATACGGCATCCCGACCAGGCTGAGGAACGCGAGGAGGGCGAGAACCGAGCGGATCGGCGCGAAGCCGAGCGCATAGCGGAACCCCTCGTGGAGGGTGCTGAGCACCGAGGGTCGGTCGGCGGACGGCGTCGCCGAAGGGCCGATGTCGATGGCGAGCAGCGAGCCGATCACCGCCAGGTAGCTCACCGCGTTGATCGCCATCACCGGGCCCTCGCCCACCGCACCGATCAGCACACCCGCGATCGCCGGCCCGACGAGGCGCGCACCGTTGAACATCGAGGAGTTCAGCGCGATCGCGTTCGCCAGGTCCGTCGGGCCGTCGACGAGCCGAACCAGGAGCGACTGCCGCGCCGGCACGTCGACGCCGTTCACGATCCCGAGCAGCCCCGCCAGGAGCAGGATGTGCCAGACCTGGACGACGCCCGTCAGGACGAGCGTCGTCAGCACCGTGGCCTCCAGCATCGACAGCGACTGCGTGATCAGCACGATCCGGCGCCGGTCCCAGCGGTCCGCCAGCACGCCGGCCAGCGGCGAGATCACGAAGGAGGGGATGTTCGCCACGAACGTGACCATCCCCAGGATCAGCGCCGAGCCCGTCAGCCGATACACGAGCCAGCTCATCGCCACCTGCTGCATCCAGGTGCCGATCAGCGAGATGCTCTGCCCGAAGAAGAAGAGTCGAAAATTCCGGTGACGCAGTGCGCGGAGCGTGCGCGCCGCACCCCGGGCCTCCGCGCCCGCTTGCGCACTACGGATCGCTTCCGATGACAGACGGCCTCCCGAGGCCGAAGATCTTACCACTACTACAGAAGAGCTACACCCCGAAGATACAGCGTTCCCCGGCGAAGTCCACCGCCCGCGGGGCCGGAGCGCGAGGTCCGAGGGCGGCGGCGCTGGCCGGGTCACCCATCGTCCGCACGGCCCCGGTCGAGAGTTTCGATCGAAACTCCCGTGCCTCCGCTGAGCGGCCTCGAACCCCACGTTTGCGCCTGGAAATTGCGGGTGGACGAACGGACGCCAAAGTGTTACATTATTTTACATGATTCGGGGATCCGCCGGCGGGTGCGCCGGCGCGTGGACCAGAGGGAAGGGATCTGGGCGCGTGTCCGGATCCCATTTCGTTTCACCGGGAGAAAGGAGCGTCAATGGTCGAGGTCGTGCTGAACGAAACCGACAGACTGGATTGGGGTCTGAAGCAGTTCCGCAGGAAGATGCTGCGCTCGGGTCGTTTCCGTGACATGAAGAAGAAGCGTTTCTACGAGAAGCCGAGCGAGCAGCGGAAGCGCAAGGCGGCCGAGGCACGGCGTCGGGCGATTCGGGCGCAGCGCAAGCGTCGCTGAGCCCGCGCTCAACTCGTTTGGGGTCGTAGGCGATGATGGAGTTGCAGATCGAGCTGTTGGGGGCGCCGGTTCTGCGCCAGCGTGCCGAGGAGGTGGAGCGCATCGACGAGGAGGTGCGCGCGCTGGTGCAGGCGATGTTCGAGACGATGCACGCCGCGAACGGGCAGGGTCTGGCCGCGCCGCAGGTCGGGGTGTCGAAGCGGATCGCGGTGGTCGATCTGCCGTACGATGATTCGCCTGCTTACGTCCTGATCAACCCGTGGGTGGTCGAGCGCAGCGCGGAGCGGGTGCGCGGCGAGGAAGGTTGCCTGAGCATCCCGGGCGTGGCGGAGGTCGTCGAGCGTCCGGCGCGCGTGGTGGTGGAAGCGCTGGACCTGGAGGGTCGTCCGTTCCGCATCGAAGCCGACGGCGACCTGGCGCGCTGCCTCCAGCACGAGATCGACCACCTCGACGGTATCCTCTACATCGACCACCTCTCGCCGCTCAAGCGGAAGATGCTACTGGACCGCTACCGCAAGCTTCAGCGGCGGGGGGTGGGGGTGTAAGCGACGCGCCGCCTCCGGCGCGCTCCCATCATCCGGTCGCACTCCCATCTTCCCGGGCGCACTCGCCCATCTTCCATCGGGAGACACTCGTCGATCGATTCAACAACAATTCGGGCGAAGGCGCCCGACCTGATCGGGCGCACGCCACTATACATCACCGCGCCCGGTCGATCCGGCAGTGGTCTACTTGCCGCAAGTAGATTGCGGTTGCGACGTCGCCCGTCGTAACGTGGAGTGCCGGGTCCGCCGGTCCCGTGTTCGAACGCGCGGGTAGGCGTGGCTGGAGGAGCACCACGCGACGGAGCCGGAGGTGTGGCTGCGCCTTGCGAAGAAGGGGAGTGGGGTGGCGACGGTCACGCGCGCGGAGGCGCTGATCCGGGCCGGACGGATGAAGCCGGCCGGGCTCGCGGCGGTCGGATTCGAGGAGGATAAATGAATCTACGCATTCTGTCGTCCCTTGGACTCCTGGCCATCCTTGCCCTTGCCGTTGTGCGCGACGGATCGGCGCAGCAGCCTTCGTCGTGCCCGGCGCCCGCGGACGGGCAGGCGGAGGTCGTATATGTGCGCGGCGCGGTGCCGCAGGCGCTGGAGCTGAGTGCGCGGGAACTGGAGGGGCTGCGTCGGGAGCGGGTGTGGGTGGTGGAGCGGGACGGCAGCACCGCCGAGTACGAGGGCGTGGCGCTGGCGGACGTGCTCACGTTGGCGGGCATGGACATGGGATCGCTTCGCGGTCCGCAGGTGGCGACGGTGGTCGTCGCGGAGGCGCGCGACGGCTACCGCGCGGTCTACGCACTCGCCGAACTCGACGCTTCCTTCAGCGATCGCCGCGTCGTGCTCGTGGATCGGAAGAACGGCAATACGCTCACCGACCAGGAGGGCCCGTTCCGGATCATCATGGACGGAGAGAGCCGCCATTCCCGGTGGATCCGTCAGGTCACCTGCCTTCGGGTGGAGCGCCTCTAAAGGGCGGCCGGATGGGTGGAGCAGGGGGCGCCGCGCCGGACGGATGCGCGGGCGTGTTGATCTGTCCCGTGTGCGGCGAGCCTCTGGCCGGAGACGGGCGGACGTTGCGCTGCCCGCGAGGGCATTCGTTCGACCGGGCGCGCGAGGGCTACTACCACCTCCTCCCCGCGGGGCACGGGAGATCGAAGATCCGCGGGGACACGCGGGAGATGGTGCGTGCGCGCCGTCGTTTCCTGGAGCGGGGGCACTATGCGCCGCTCGCGCAGGCGATCCGGGAACGGGTGTCGCGCGAGCGGGCGTCCACGGTGCTCGAGGTCGGGTGCGGCGCGGGGTACTACATCGGCGGTGTGGCGCGGGATGCCGGGGAGTGGCCGGCACCCGATTCCGGGCGCTGCTTCATAGGAGTCGACGTCTCGAAGGAGGCGGTCCGGCTCGCGGCGCGGACGTACCGGGACGTCTGTTTCCTGGTGAACGACGTGAAACGACGGCTCACGGTGGCGGATGGGAGCGTGGACGTCCTGCTGGACATCTTCGCGCCGAGGAACCCGGCGGAGTTCGCACGGGTCGTCCGTCCGGGCGGGCTGCTCGTGGTCGTGATCCCGCGGCCGGACCATCTGTCGGAGCTGCGCGAGCGGCTGCCGCTCCTCGGCATTGAGCCGGAAAAGAAGGCGCGTGCGTTGCAGCAGTTCGGCGCGACGTTCCACCTGGAGGCGGAGGTGGTGGTCGAGTATAGACGAGTGCTCGAGCCCGCGGACGTGCTCGACCTGGTCGGGATGACGCCGAGTGCCTGGCACGTGGATGCGGAGGCGCTGGCGGCGGTCGAGGGGTGGGGACCGGTCCCGGTGACGATCGGCGTGGATGTGCTTCTCTTTCGGCGGTCGTAGGGGGCGATGGCAGTGGCGGGGCCAACCCCGTCGGGAGGCTGCCCTGGCAGATCGGTCGGGCGATCCGTTACATTGACGCTTCCATCCACAATCCGAGCCGCGGAATGGCGGCGTGCGGCGTCGGCCGGAATCTTTGTCGCCGCATTCGACCCTCTGGACAGACCGCTGGAGTGGTGGTCGGGAGGCGATCCCATGAAGGGGCGGGACCGACAGGACCGTCCTCGGCGGTGCGCCGGTGCGGACCCGGAGTCCCATCGTGATGCATCGCCGTTCGGCGGCGCACTCCTGGAGGCCATGGACATCCACCGGCTCCTGGTGGAGAGCGTGAAGGACTACGGTATCTTCATGCTCGACCCGGGCGGCCGGATCGTGAGCTGGAGCGAAGGCGCGGAGCGGACCAAGGGGTACCCGGCCGAGGCGGTCCTCGGCAAGCACTTCTCGGTGTTCTACCCGCCCGAAGACGTGGCCGCGGGGAAGCCGGAGGCGGAGCTCAACGTCGCCGCGACGGAGGGGCGCTTCGAGGACCAGGGGTGGCGGGTGCGTAGCGACGGCTCGCTGTTCTGGGCGAACGTGGTGCTGACGGCGCTCCGGAACGACTCGGGCGAGCTGATCGGCTACGCGAAAGTGACGCGGGACCTGACGGAGCGCCGCGAAGCGGAGTTGCGGGCCATCGAGGATGCGAAGCGTGTGGCGGCCGCAGAGCTCGCGAACCGCACGAAGAGCGAGTTCCTCGCCGCGATGTCGCACGAGCTGCGTACGCCGCTCAACGCGATCGGGGGCTACACGGACCTGCTCCTCATGGGGATCCACGGGCCGATCACGGATCGGCAGCGCGAGGCGCTGGGGCGGATCCGGTCGAGCCAGCAGCACCTGCTGGCGCTGATCACGGACCTGCTCAACTTCAGCCGCATCGAGTCGGGTCGCGTTGCGTACAAACTGGCGCCGGTTCGAATGGGCGCGGTGATCGCGTGGGCGCGGCCGATCATCGAGCCGCAGGCCGGCGCAAAAAGGATCACGCTCGAGTGGCAGGGGCGGGCCGACGACGTCGTCGCCCTGGCGGACCAGCCGAAGGTCGAGCAGATCCTGATGAACCTCCTGACGAACGCGGTCAAGTACACGAAGCCGGGCGGGCACGTCCGGGTGCGAGCCGACGCCGCGGATGGGCAGGCCGTGCTGGAGGTGAGCGACACCGGGATCGGCATCCCGCCGGAGATGCTGGAGGCGGTCTTCGAGCCGTTCCTCCAGGTGGGGCGGTCGCTGACGAGCACGCACGAAGGCGCGGGGCTCGGACTGGCGATCAGCCGGGAGCTGGCGCGCGCCATGGGCGGCGACCTCACGGTGCAGAGTACGCTGGACGTGGGGTCGACGTTCACGCTGACGCTGCCGCTGGCGGAGTCGGTGGCGGCGGAGGTGGAGGCGTAGGACAGTCCGGCCGAAGCGGGCCGCTACTCCCGGCAAGATTCGCCGTCTCAGAAACGTCATGTATCGCAACTGCATCTTCTGCTCGCAGGATCTCGGCAGCAACGATTCGATCGAGGCGTTCCCCGTCGGCGGACGGCTGGCGTTCGATGGGTGGAAGGGTCGCCTCTGGGTGGTGTGTCCGCGGTGCGGGCGCTGGAACCTGACTCCGCTCGAGGAGCGCTGGGAGGCGGTCGAGACGTGCGAGCGCCTGTATCGCGACACTCGGCTGCGCGTGCAGCGCGAGAACATCGGGCTGGCCAAGCTCCCCGATGGGACGCGGCTGATCAGGATCGGCGAGGCGCTGCCGGGCGAGGTGGCGGCGTGGCGTTACGGCAACGCACTGCTCCAGCGACGCCAGCGCTTTCTGATTGGCGCCGGCGTGCTCGGCGTCATCGGCGTCGCGTGGGCGGGGCTCTCCTTCGCGGGCGCGCTGGGCGGCGCCGGCGGGCTCTTCCACCTCGGCACCCTGGCATGGCAGTACCGGATGGGGCAGCGGGTGCTGTGCCGGGTCCCGGCGGAGGACTCGCCCACCGGGGACGTGCTCGAGCTGCGTCGCTTCCAGCTCACCGGCGCGCGATTGACCACGGACGAGGACGGGCGCCTCGCGCTGGACCTTCCCTACGCCCTCGAGCCGGTGCGCGAGAAGAACAGCGTCGGGATCACCGTGTCGAAGTCGCCGCCGCTGATCCTGCACGGCGACGCGGCTCGCCTCGTCGCCTCCCGCGCGATGCCCGCCGTCAACGACGAGGGCGCGACCCGGGGGCGGCTGCGCGATGCGCTGCGGCTCCTCGAGGAGGCGGGCGGGGCCGAGGCGTATCTCGCCCGAACCGCGGCGCGCAACATCAAGCTCGGCGTGCCGCATCTGCCCGCGTTCCGCCGCTCGGTCCGGGCGCAGCCGCCGAATCGGGAGCTCCGCGCAGAGCGGCGGAACCGACTCCCCCGCCCGGACGCACTCGCCTTCGAGATGGCGCTCCACGAGGACACGGAACGGCGCGCGCTCGAGGGGGAGCTGGCCGCGCTCCACGCGGCCTGGAAACACGCCGAGGAGATCGCGGCGATCGCGGATTCGCTGTGACGGCGGTCCCACCTTCATCGACCCACCCCTTGACCCTCACGCAACGTAAGGGTGTATCGTCCTGCCGTGGACACGAATGCGAAGACGTACACGGTGAGCGAGGCGGCGCGGCTGGCGCACGTGACGGTGCGCACGCTGCACCACTACGACGCGATCGGGCTGCTGGTCCCGTCGCAGCGGAGCGCGAGCGGCTACCGTCTCTACACGGATGCCGACTTGCGTCGGCTGCACCAGATCCTGCTGCTGCGGGAGCTGGGCTTCTCGCTGGATTCGATCGGCAGGGTGCTGGACGACCCGTCGTACGACCGGGCTGACGTCGTTCGTGGCGGCGGCGATCCGGACGAACGCGGCGCGGGCGGACGCGTAACCTGCGCCAGTCGTCTCAGCATCACATTTCTACTGCAGTGGCGGTGCGTGGCCCGGGCGACGGCGCTGCGCACCGCCGTGTCTTGAGGGGTTCGGAAAAGGGAAGCGGCGATGAAGACGATCGGGTCGGAGCTGGCGGCGTTCGCGAGGCGGCCGGAGATGCGGCAGAACGTGTGGGCGCTGTTGCGATACCTGGCGCTGCTGACCGGTGTGATCGCGGTGTACGCGGTGCTGTTCCACCTGATCATGGCCTACGTGGAGGGGCGGGAGTTCTCGTGGTACACCGGAGTCTACTGGACGCTCACGGTGATGACCACGCTGGGCTTCGGCGACATCACGTTCGAGAGCGACATTGGGCGGGTCTTCAGCACGGTGGTGCTGCTGTCGGGGATGGTGCTGCTGCTGATCGTCCTGCCGTTCCTGTTCATCCGCTACTTCTATGCCCCGTGGCTGGAGGAGCAGATCCGGCGTCGCGGCCAGCCGCCGCAGCGGGTGCCGGCGGGGGTGAGGGGCCACGTGGTGGTGGTGCGGTACGACGCGATCGCGGCGGGCCTGGTCGATCGGCTGAGGCCGCTGGGCATTCCGTGCTTTGTATTGGAAGGGGACGCGCCAACTGCACGGCGGCTGTATGCGGACGGGGTCCCTGTGGTGCAGGGGGACGTCGACGCGCGCGCGACGTATGAAGCGGTCCGGGTGTCGGCCGCGTCGCTGGTGCTGGCGAACGGCGAGGACACGACGAACACGAACGTGACGCTGACGGTGCGGGAGGTGGCGCCGGGGGTCCCGATCGCCGCGATCGCGAACGACGAGGACGCGGTCGACATCCTGGAGCTGAGCGGCGCAACCTACGTGCTGCCGCTCAAGCGGCAACTGGGCGAGCAGCTCGCGAACCGGGTGAGCGCGGGGGCGTTCCGGGCGCACGTGATCGGGCGGTACCGCGACCTCCTGATCGCGGAGTTCCCGGCGCAGCACACGCCGCTGGTGGGGCGTACGATCCGGGACACGAACCTGCGCGCGGCGACCGGGGTCACGGTGGTGGGGCTGTGGGACCGGGGCCTGCTCCGTCCGGTCGACGCGGACATGCGGCTCATGGCGACGAGCGTGCCGGTGGTGGTCGGGACGGAGCGGCAGATCGAGTCGTTGAACGAGCTGCTCGCGATCTACGACGGGTCGGATGACATGGTCCTGGTCATCGGCGGCGGGAAGGTCGGTCGTGCGGCGACGGCGGCGCTCCGGCGCATGGACGTGCGGGTGCACATGGTCGAGCGCAACGAAGCGTTGCGCGATCGGCTGGAGGGGCTCCCCGACCTGCTGGTCATCGGCGATGCGTCGGACCGGCGGGTCCTGGACCGTGCGGGTCTGGACTCGGCGCGATCGGTGCTCCTGACCACGCACGACGATGCCATGAACATCTACCTGGCCGTATACTGCCGTCGCCTGAACGCGGAGGTGCGGATCGTGAGCCGGATCACGCACCAGCGGAACATGGAGTCGATCCACCGGGCGGGCGCGGATCTGGTGCTGGGGTACGACACGATCGGCGTCGAGTCGGTCCTCTCGATCGTCCAGGGGCGGGAGCTGGCGGTGGTGGGGGGCGCGGTGCAGCTCCATTTCATGCCGCTCCCGGCATCGCTCGCGGGGCGGACGCTCGCGAACAGCGGGATCGGCGCGCGGACCGGGATGACGGTCGTGGCGATCGAGAAGGACGGCCACTCGCTGACGAACCCGCACCCGTCTTCGGTGCTCGAGCCGGGGAGCGAGCTGGTGATGATCGGGAGCGAGGAGCAGCGGGAGCGCTTCGAGGAGGTGTTCGGCTGAACTCCCCCTCAGAACCTGCCCTCCCGGCGTGCAATCGAAATCTGCCGCTCGATTTCCTCGTTGACGCGGCGGTGGATGAAGATGATGGCGATCGGCGCGCCGAGCACGGCAAGGGCGAGCACGATGGCGAGGTAGGGCTTGGGGTCGGCGCCGAGTGCGGCGCGGTAGATGGTGTACTGGATCACGCAGAAGGTCAGCGTGAGGTGCAGGAGCGTCGGCTCCATGCTCTCCTTCATCGCCTGCACGACCATGTGCTGACGTTCCGGCGGGAGCCGGAGGAAGTCATCCTTGTTCGGCACGTTGAGCCACTTCGGCCGCCGAGCCGCGAAGTCGACGGCGCCATGGACGAAGAGGATGAGCAGGACCGCGATGACGGGGAGCGCGAACCAGGAGAAGAACGAGGTGTCGCTCCAGCGGTTGACCTCGCCGCCGGCACCGAAGTGGACGGGGATGCGCTCCGGTAGGTACGGCCAGGCGATGCCGCTCCCGATGAAGAGGAGCGAGAGGAGGAGGAGATTGAGCTGCCGTACGGTTCTCATGTCCCTCCCTTCGTTGTGCGTCGTCGCGATTCGGACCCGCCTCACCGTGACGGGGTAGCACCCTCTCCCGGAATATAAACGAACATACATGACAGAAAAGAGACGGATCCACTTCTCGACCGCGTGGCGTGAGGCGCGGCAGCTCGCCTGGGAGCACCGGCGGCACCTGGCGCTCGGCTTCGTGCTCATGCTGATCGGCCGGGTCGCGGGGCTGGTCCTGCCGCTCAGTCCGCAGTTCCTGATCGACGACGTGATCGGACGCGGGCGCACCGAACTGCTCTGGCCGCTCGCCGGTGTGATCGCGGGCGCGACACTGCTCCAGGGGCTCACGTCGTTCGCGCTCTCGCAGGTGGTCAGCATCGCGGGTCAGCGGGCGATCGCCGAGATGCGC
Organism: uncultured Gemmatimonadaceae bacterium; assembly: GCA_964410055.1. Taxonomy (GTDB): domain Bacteria; phylum Gemmatimonadota; class Gemmatimonadetes; order Longimicrobiales; family RSA9; genus CALBZE01. The sequence goes on from CAYPGK010000093.1 coordinate 10,502, forward strand.
AAGGACGTGCAGGCGCATCTGCTGCGGCTGCCGGTCCGCTACTTCGACAGCACGCAGACCGGCGTGCTGATCACGCGGGTCATGAAGGACGCCGAGGGGGTGCGCAACCTGGTGGGGACGGGGGTGCTGCAGCTCGTGGGCGGGATCGTGACCGCGCTGCTTTCGATGGCCTACCTCTTCTACATGCACTGGCGGCTGACGGTCTTCACGCTGGTCGTCCTGGGCGCCTTCGCGGGGATGATGGCGTACGCCTTCAAGCGGCTGCGGCCGATCTTCCGCGAGCGCAACAAGATCGAATCCGAGGTGACCGGCCGGCTGGGCGAGTCGCTCGGCGGGATCCGGACGGTGAAGGTCTACACGGCCGAGCGGCGGGAGCGGATCGCCTTCGCACGCGGCGTGCACCGGCTGCTGCGCAACATCGCGAGCACGATCACGGGGACGTCGGCGGTCTCGGCGCTCTCGGCGGTGATCCTGGGGCTGATCGGCGTGATCACGACGGTGATCGGCGGGCAGGCGATCCTGGCCGGGGAGATGACGATCGGGCAGTACATGAGCTACGTCGCCTTCGTGGGGCTCATGCTGACGCCGCTGGTGCAGATCGGCTCGGTCGGCACGCAGATCACGGAGGCGTTCGCGGGGCTGGACCGGATCCGCGAGCTGCGCCACATGGCGACGGAAGACGAGGACGAGGTCGCGCGGGAGCCGGTCGGCGAGGTGAGGGGCGACGTCGTCTTCGAGGACGTGCACTTCGCGTACGAAGAGGGCGAGCCGGTGCTGAACGGGATCAGCTTCCACGCGCCCGCCGGCTCGACGACGGCGCTGGTCGGCTCGAGCGGCTCGGGGAAGAGCACGACGATCGGGCTCGTCATGGCGTTCCACCGGCCAACGAAAGGGCGGATCCTGGTCGACGGGAAGGACCTGGCGACGCTTCGGCTCAAGGACTATCGCGCGAAGCTGGGCGCGGTCATGCAGGACAACTTCCTCTTCGACGGCACGATCCGCGAGAACATCGCCTTCGGCCGGCCGGGCGCGACGGACGAGGAGATCTGGGCGGCCGCCC
>CAYPGK010000094.1:0-11216 GCA_964410055.1 uncultured Gemmatimonadaceae bacterium
CGGGGACGGGGAAGACGCTCCTCGCGCGGGCGGTCGCGGGCGAGGCGGGCGTGCCGTTCTTCTCGATGTCGGGCTCCGACTTCGTCGAGATGTTCGTGGGCGTCGGCGCCGCGCGGGTCCGCGACCTCTTCAAGCAGGCCCGCGAGAACGCGCCGGCGATCATCTTCATCGACGAGATCGACTCGATCGGCCGCGCGCGCGGCCAGTGGGCGATCGGCGGCGCGAGCGAGCAGGAGCAGACGCTCAACCAGATCCTCACCGAGATGGACGGCTTCACCGGCAGCGAGGGGATCATCGTCCTCGCCGCGACGAACCAGCCCGACGTCCTGGACAAGGCGCTGCTCCGCGCCGGCCGCTTCGACCGCCGCGTCGTCGTCAACCTCCCGGACCGCACCGGCCGCAAGGCGATCCTCGAGGTCCACACCCGCCGCGTGCCGCTCGCACGAGACGTCGACCTGGACGAGCTCGCTCAAGCGACGCCCGGGTTCAGCGGCGCGGACCTCCGCAACCTGGTCAACGAGGCCGCGCTCCTGGCCGCCCGCCGCGACCGCGAGCAGGTGCACCAGGCCGACTTCCTCGACGCCCTGGAGAAGATCATGCTCGGACCCGAGCGGCCGATCCTGCTGAGCGACGAGGACCGCGAGCGGATCGCCTACCACGAGGCCGGCCACGCGATCCTCGGCCTCGTCGTCCCCGGCGCCGACCCCGTCCAGCGCGTCACCATCGTCCCGCGCGGCCAGGCGCTCGGCGTGACCTACCAGCGCCCCGACAGCGACCGCTACAACTACCCCGAGGAGTACCTGCGCGCCCGCATCATCGGCGCCCTCGGCGGCCGCGCCGCCGAAGAGCTCGTCTTCGGCACCCGCACCACCGGCGCCCAGAACGACATCGAGCAGGCCACCCACCTCGCCCGCAACATGGTCACCCGCTGGGGGATGAGCGACAAACTCGGGATGGTCCAGCTCGCCCCGCGCGAGAACCCGTACCTCGGCACCGTCGACTCCTACGCCGCCCGCCCCTACAGCGAGGCGACCGCCGCCGCCGTCGACGCCGAGGTCCAGCGCCTCATCCAGGAGTGCCACGACGAAGCGCGCCGCCTGCTCCACGAGCACCGCGCCGCCCTCGACGCCCTCGCGCAGGCGCTGCTCGAGCGGGAGACGCTCGACGAGGAGGAGATCCTGGAGGTGACGGGGATGCGGAGGGCGGATACTTCGCAGGACGGCTCGAAGGCCGGAGAGGCGGCGAGGGAGACGCCGGTGCATCGAGCGAGCCGCTGAAAGCGGAACAACTCCATGCGCTGCCGGACGGGACCGCGGACCGGCTCGAACTCGTGCGCGGGCGCCTGGTTCGCGAGCCGCCTGCCACGCCCGAGCACGGCGGTCTGACCGTGCGCCTCGGCGCCCGGCTCCATGCCCTCCTCGAACGGAAAGGTCTGGGCCTCGAATCGATCGTCTCTTGCGCCCGTGGTCAATTCGTGATAATTCACGACTGGATCGTGGCTTTTCCACGACCGAGCCGCGAAATGTCATACCTCTCGATCGTCGGGGCCCATGAACCACCAAGCCGCGATCCTGCCTCGCGCAGCGAGCACGCTGTTCCGCCAGGCGCTCGACGCCATGCGCGTCGTCGTCGTCATGGGGCCGCGGCAGGCCGGGAAGAGCACCTTCGTGCGCCACGATCCGGCCACGGCCGACAGACCGTACCTGACGCTCGACGACCCGGACACCCTCCTTCGGGCTCAGGCCGATCCGCGGGCTTTCGTGGCGAATGCGCCGGTCACGATCGACGAGGTCCAGCGCGTGCCCGAACTGGTGCTGGCGGTGAAAGCCGCCGTTGACGTCCCGCAAGCCCGTCGAACCGGCCAGTACGTCCTCACCGGGTCGGCCAACATCCTGGCCGTGCCAGGAATCTCGGACTCGCTGACCGGCCGGGCGTTCTACCTCCAGCTCTGGCCCATGACCCGGCGCGAGCAGCTCGGACTCGGCCAGACCGGGATCTGGAGCGAGTTCCTCGACCGTCCGCCTCAGGATTGGCCGGACCTGGTGCACGCGCAGACGACCCCCGAGACGTCGTGGCAGGACGCCGTCTCCAGGGGCGGCTTCCCGGAACCCGCGCTGCAGATCGCGGACGACGGCGGCCGCGAGCTCTGGTTTCGGGGGTACATCAGCACGTTTCTCACGCGTGACATTCAGGAACTCCGGGCAGTGGGGCGGATCCTGGATGTAGAGCAATTGATGCGCGCCGCCGCGCTTCGCGTCGGGAACCTGCTGAACGTGACCGAACTCAGCCGCGACACGCAGATCCCGGCTACGACGGTGCGCGATTACATCACGCTGCTAGCCACGTCGTACCAGGTCGTCCGTCTCGAGGCTTACGCGGTCAACCGCACGAAACGCCTGATCAAGACGCCCAAACTGTACTGGAACGACGCGGCCGTTGGCCTTCGCCTCGGCGGCGGCCCTCCCGGGGGCGCGCACTTCGAGAATTACGTCCTCACCGACCTCCTCGCCTGGCGCGACTGCCACCTGGAGCGCTCCGGCGTGATGTACTGGAGGACGACTACGGGCCTCGAGGTAGACTTCGTGATCGAGCGCGCCGGCGCGCTTCTCGGCGTCGAGGTGAAGACGACGTCGAATCCGCGGCCGCGGGACGCGCGCGGACTCCGCGCGTTCCTCGAGGAGTACTCCGACACCGCCGTCGGCGGCCTGCTGTTGCACACGGGCGAGGACGTGTTCTGGATGCACGACCGGGTGCTCGCGGTGCCGTGGTGGCGCGTGTTGTGAGGGAGAGAGGGCGGCAAGGTCGAGCGCCGAGGCCGTGCATCCTTGCAAATCTTCCATCGCGTGGAAGAAATGCAAGAACCTTCTGCGCGAATACAGGCATCGGTTCGCCCGCAGGCGCGCTCAGTCACGGGCGGCGCCTGCCCGCTCCGCGAGCCGGGCAAGCTCCTCGCGATAGACCCGCTTCAGCAGCATCGGCGCCAGGAGCCGTTCGACGAACCCCGCGAACCCCGCCGCCCGCCACGTCGTCCGGATCGTCACGCGCGAGCCGTCCGCCCCGGCGGGGTCCACGGTGAACGTCGTCACCGTGCCGCGCTCATCGAGTCCGCGCTCGACCAGCACGCGGCCGGGCTCCGGCTCGCTCACCTCCGCGCGCATCTCCGTCACCCTGCCGCCGCTCTTCATCCCGAACCGGATCACCGTGCCGGCGCCCACACCGCCCTGCTCTACGTGCAGGTGCGTGAACCAGCGGGGCGGCAGGATCGAGGGGTGGCCGTCGTGGTAGTCGGCGAGGATGGCGTGGACGACGTGCGGTGGGGCGGGGATGTGGGTGGATTCTTGGATAATGACTTCGGCCATGGGGTTCAGCTCCAATCGGTTGGATCCGGAGGCGCGTCGGCGTACCGTTGGCAAACATACACCGCGGCCTCGAAGACAATGCTGCCGGTGTTGTGGGCTGCCAGGTCCACGCAGGCAGGTTGCCTACGACGATCTGGGCCAACATCGGGAAGCTTGCGCTGTCGGCCAAGATCGGCACAAGGTCGTTGGTCCACCGATCCTTGGACGAGATTAGCCGCGTCACAAGGAGGTGCGCCGGCGGTACGGTCAGTCGGTCAGATCGCCTGGGCGGGCGTGAAGTTACGATACCGTCCAGAGGGCATCACTATACCGGCCTGATAAACCACGGCAATACCCATCGCTCTCAGATCGGCGCGATTGGGCGCATCTTCGCAGATCTCTTCCAGTCTGACCAGATAACGCACTGTGTCGCTCGATGCCGCGGACTCCCAGATCGGCCACCGAAACGCACGGGAAGAGCCGAATCGACCAATGCCGGGTTGTTCCAGCCGATCTTTACCGGGAATAACCGGATAGTACGCCAGGCCAGCAGCCGCCAGAAGGTTGGCTCCCGGGACCGAAACGATCGGGTTCTTGTTGCCGTCGGCTGGATCAATTGCATGAAGCGCGTACTGCCGGCCTTCGTCGATCGGATCCCACCGCAAGGATATGCCCGGATCCGCGGTGTACGCCCAGGGACCGAAAAGGGCGTTGCGAATGTCGTCTGGACCGACATGACGCGCGAGCTTGTCGACCAGGTCGATGAAGGATTGTTGGCCCGAGGTGAAATCGAAAACGGTCCGCTGGGCTACGTCGATTCCATCGACCTGCTCGACGATGGCGTCCGATGCCCATGCCGCCATGAAGTCCAAGACCGACCGCGCATCCCAGGATGACGTCGTTGCAGCAGTGTACACGTGCCTTGCAAAGACATCGGCGGGGAAACGAAGCTTGTCTTTCCACTTCGAGCTCCCGCCCGAACTCCTGGGCCCGGCAGCTTCGGACTCTTCGCGAAGCTGTGGCGGGAAGAGGTCGTCGGTTCTTGGAACGTGGGCATTGACGGCTTCGATGATGCCGTCCGAGTCCACTCCCGGATCGATCCGCAGGAACGGCCTCCATGCACCGAGTGTGATGGTCCAGCCCAGCTGCACATCACGGTCCTGCCATGCGGTGCTGAGGGTGTGCAACGTCCCGATCGCTGCCAGGAAGGCGAGGGGGTTCGATCCATCGAGACCCGTGAGGACAAGAGCGTCAGATCGCTTCTCGATCATCGTTCACCTCCGGCGGCCACGAGTTGCCCACCCACGCGATCGGCCCGGCGAGCTGCCTTGGAACTGGCTGTCCAGTCGGCCAAGCGGAGGATGGCTTCGAGCAACGCAGCACCCCACCATCCGTGACGGCGGACGACGCGGGCAAATCGGTCGGCGTTGCCGCTCGACAGGTGGTGAGCGGCGGGCCAATCGCGTCGCTGACCGCTCTCGACCGTAAGGGACACGTTGTCGACCTGCACACTTACCGAGGGGGGCTCGGTATCGACGACCACCGGCATGAACGGGCGACCAAACCCGTGGTGCGTCGCAATGAGGTGGAGCACGAGATCGCGCACGACCCGGTCATCGGGAAGCTCGAAGACGTGTTCGGCGAGCTGGCTGGACAGCGCCTCGTGGCGGAATCCGCGAGGCAGTCCGGAGAGTTCGTAGGCACGCCGCCTAGCCCACTGTGACGTGGGCAAATCTGCGGATTTCGCCATTGGCTCGGGTTGGCCTAGCGCCGCCAACTCGTTACCACCGTGCAATACCTGCTGGAAGCGTGGATCGACCTTGCCGAAATCGTGCAATTCGGCTGCGCGCACGATGGGGTCGACGAGATGCTTCGGCACACAACGATCGGCGTAGCTCCGGGCGACCGCCGCTGTGTCCTCGAGGTGGCGTGCCAGTGGAACCGGAGCGGGGGCTTCGGACCAGAGGTCGTCGTCATCCGCAAAGGCATCTTGCTCGGGCCGCGCCTCGTTATCAGCGCGGATCGATGTCCTGCTCGAGAGGACGTAGCCACCGCACGGGTGTCGCGTGATGTCGCAGCCGGCGACCAGAATGCGGGCGGCCGTGCGTAGCCAGGTCGGAAGGGTCTCCGAGTCGTCGTCCGGGAACTCGTCCGCGAGCGCGCCCAGGATCTCTTCCAGATCTCCGGGCTCGGTCTCGCGCTCCGGCTCCCCTGCCCAGTCGAGCAGTGCCTGAACTCCGGGATTCCCCTGCCATGCACCGAGCGTTCGATGGTGCACGCGCAGGATCACGCGGTCACGCGCCTGCTGGAAGGCCGCCTCAGCAATGTCGAGCGTCCGACGCCCGTCCTCATCTTCCGGCACATCGCCAAACGCCTCGGGAAGCTCATCGAGCCCGGGGACGATCACTATGTCACCGGGTCGAACGGCCTCCGGGCTCGATGTCACTATGCTTCGGTCACGCCCGCGCCACAGGACGACGTAGCGACGACCACCGACTGGGTCAGGGTCATCGGCACCGATCGGAACGCCCTCGACATCGGTCAACTCCTCGGCGTTCGCCTTTCCGGCTGCGATCCACTGCCGAACCAACCGCAGGGGGACCGAGAAAGCTTCCGGCGTCGTCGGCGGCAATAGGCTGACGACCTGAATCCAGGGGTGCGTGCCGTCCTCTCGCTCGGGCTCGACCGGGAATCGCAGGTCGTTCCGAAGGACGACAGCGACCTCGGGCTCACCCGGGTTCGGGCCGTGGAGGAAACGAGCGACGTCTGGGTCCGGGCGTGGACGCGGCGAGGTCTGGACCCAGAGGTCGAGGTGCGCCGGGAGTAGGGCCGGAGCGCTCGGCGCCGGGGCGGACAGTCGGCCGAGGAGCTGCCTGCGCGACTCCGTGTCCGTCGGGAAGCGCGCTTCCAGGCCAGCGATGCCCATGTCGATCCACAACCTGTCGTCCTCGTCCGCCTCAGCCTGCTCGACCAGCCAATTCCACGTCGCGGCGAGAGCATTGCCGTAGATCGGATCGTCGGTCTTGCCGGACTCCTCGAGCTTGTCGATCTGCTGGGGGGTCCTGACCTGGCCCGGTCGGATCAGAATTGCTGCCTCCGTATTCTGCGCGACGCCCAAGCGATCGAGCCGGCCGAAGCGCTGGCGGAGCGCATCGAGGCTGGCACACTCGGTGATCAGCACGTCGAAACAGAAGTCGGCGCCAACCTCGAGACATTGCGTGGTCACGAGGACAACCGACTTCTCGAGCGGTTCCTGGTCTTCCCTCGCGGCAAGGAGATTCTCCCACCTGCGGACGATCCGGTCGCGATCCCAAGGGCGCATCCGGCCCGTCATGAGAACGACATCGACCGCGACTGTGTTTTCTCCCGAGCGTATCTCGGCGTGGAGCTGCTTCCAGATTGCCCGCGCCGTTGCAACGCGGTTGACCATGATGGCAATCCGTCGAGGTCCGGACGCGGCAGCTCGAAGCGCTCGGTCGGCTGCATCGAGGACCAGCGGGTCGTCCGAAAGCCGTTCGCCCCTCAGCCCCGGCTCCCCTTTCCGGGGCCGTCGGGGTGCGCGAGCCACGGCGAGTTCGGTACGCTTCACCGCTCCGATTCGCCTGACGAGGCGCTCGGCATTGAGTGCTCGCCCCCGCTCTCGAGGCGCAGGGAACACCTCATCTATCGGAATACCTTCGGGCGGCGTCGCGGACATGACGACAGCACGAAACGGACTCACCACCGGCTGCTCCGCCCAACGAGCGCCACGATACTCCTGGACCGCGGCGAGAGTTTGAGAGAACGGCACAGCGCAATGTGCCTCGTCCAGGATGAAGAGTGCGTCGTTGCCGACGAGGCCGGCGTCGATCGCCGCAACGCGAGCACTGCGTCCGTAGCCGCGGAAGAGGAGCCGCGAACCCACCTGGTCGACGGTGGAAGTAATGACAGCCGGGCGTGATGGGTCGCGCACCCACCCATCGTCCATGGCGACGCCGCCGCGCATCCGAGTCGCGATCAGCGGCTCCTCGGACTCCGCGCCTGAGGACAGGGAACGGAGGCGGTCCGCGACGACGCGAAGTACGCCCCCACGCGCTCTGGCTAGCCCCCGGGCAAGGCGCTCTGCACGCGAGAAGGCCTCATCGACCACGATCCTGCGGTCGACGACGAAGAAGATCCGCCTGGGCGCCGTGCGCTCCTCGACAGGCCGATCGGCCTGGCACGCGAGCGCGAAGACGGCGATATCTATGCACGCCGTCTTCCCACTCGCCGTGGGCAAGTCGATGCATGCGGGCCAATCGCCAGCGGCCACCCGTTCCGCCAGCATCCGCTGCCATGGGAACGGTGGATAGCCGTGGACCTCATGGTAGAACGCATCGAAATCCTCGGGACCGAGCTCGGGCATCATTCGGCCTCTCCTTCCCGAAGGGGACGGCACAGCCCGTAGCCGCGGTAGCGCCCGGCACCGAGAAGGACCGGCCCGACCACGGGCTCGTCGAATACGATCCTGGCGTGCGTGTGCCTGCGTTGGCTTCCGTCCTTGCGCTCCAGGCGTGGGAACTCACGGCTGGCCGGCACACCTAGATGCGGGGAGACGGGACCGGTAGTCACCGATGCCGGCGTGGGAAGTCCGATCCGTTCACAGCTCTGCCGGATCACCGCCGCGACCTCTTCGTAGTATTCGCGGCGGGACCCCGCCTTCGGATGGCGATCGAGGACGATCGGCGTCACAGTGCCCCAGACGCGTGCCCCGCGGCGGCCCCCCGTCCACGCCTCCGGCGTCAGGTTGAACGCTGGAGACTCCCGTACCTCGGGCACGAGCCGCCACACACCGAGGCGCCCCAGCTTGAGCCTCTGGATGCGCGCCAGCGCCGTCAGCACCTGGCGCCTCTCGGCTGTGTGCCGTGGCCAGTGAGCAGTGCCGGGCAGAACCAGCCCGAGACCAAGTAAGTGGCCGTCCGCATGCTCACGACCGACGAAGCCGAGTGGGATGAAGGCGGCGTGTGGACGGTCGAGCGGTTGTCCGTCGAGCTGGTGTCCGGTGACGACCTCAGGGATCGGATCGAGGCCGAGCTCCGTCGCACGGTTCATCAACGCGCGTCGTAGCACGTCCGTCAGACGCAGCGTCGTCGTCAGGTCGAGACGCCCGCCGAAGGCCTCATCCGTCGCCTCCAACCGTAGCACCGTGAACGCCGGGTCGAATACGGATCCCTGGGGAGGAACATCCTCCTCGGCATCGATGCGGCGGTATCCCTGCCAGAGGCCGAGAACGGGGCGCAACCGTTCCGGCGGCGCGATCCCCCGTTTCCACTCTCTGCCGAACGCCTCCCTGAACGCAGCTTTCGCTTCCTTCTGGTCCTTTCCCCGCGACGAGCGAATGCGAGCATCCAGCTCGAAGAATTTCTCGATCGCGTCCGCGTTGTAGCGGTCCCGGAGCATGGCAAGAGTGCCACGGCTCGGTACCCGCATGCGAATATCTTCCACTTCGTCGTCCGGGATCCAACGCGGCACGACCCCATTCACCTCCTGTGTGATCCAGGCTTGTACCAGCGACGACGAGTGGCCGACGCGTGCGACCTTGCTGCAGAGCGAATCGAGCGCGTCGCGGATTGCGTCCGGCGGATCAGCATCCGGCCAAATGAGCCAGACGGTGTCATCCATGGGACGCACGCGTGGGAAGGTGCGCGGCTGCTTGATGCGGGCGATCGCGGGAGCCGATTGCAGAAACGCCTTGCCCGCTACCGACCTGTCGTTCACGGGAACGTAATGGGTCAATACGCGGCGTGCGTATGCGTCGGACGCCGCAACGAGGGGTGAGGGAAGTCCCTCGAGCCACTCCAGCGCTTCGCGCTCGCTGGCGTCCCCGCCTGTCTCGAAGTAGGCATCGGCCAGGGCCATGTACACCCTGCCAGGGTGAGGTGGCCACTCTGCCCGAGCCCGGTTCGAGGGGTCCGACGCGACTGCGTACCCCGTCAGGTACCGGAGCCCGAGGGCGAGCATCACTCCGCCTCCGTCCCCTGCGTCGCCGCGATCTCCTGGCTCGTCCGCACCAGATCCACGAGCTGAGGAGAAGGATCGAGCCGGAGCGGCTCCTTGCGCCATGTGAGTCCAAAGGACTCCGCACGCTGGATAGCGGCGTTGAGGAGAGCGACGGCCCCATCCGCGTCCAGCGTGAAGCTTCGCGGTGCCTCGCCCGGTCGATCGAGTACCTCCCAGGTGATCGGGCCGGTTGGCCAGAGTAGGCAACGCGATCGGAGATCATACCCCTGTTCAGCAGCCAGCACCGAGCCGCACAGCGCCATTGCCGCCAGCACTGTGCGCCCGGCCTCGTCGATCCGGTCGTCGTATCGACCGTTCAGGGGGAATCGGAGCCGTCGCAGACCGACGAGTGACAGGGTGGTCGTCTGTTCCGCGTAGCTGATCGTGACGCCGCCGTTGTCGTCCGCCTTGCCCCCGAACGGGACATTGCTGTGATTGATTTCGGCCGGAGAGATCGTCCCTTTTGCGCTTGGATCGTCCGCTACCTTCCAAGTCCGTGGCGAGGTCTTGATCACGCGCGCCCCCGCGCGCACGCCGAGGGGGTCGCGACGGATCCCGCGGTTGAATTCGATCACCGTCGCATCGATCCCGACGATTTCCGAAACCAGCACTCTCGCGAACTTCGCGCCGAGACCGCCCTTCGGCCCCGTCGAGTCCCACATGCCGAGCACGAGAGCCGTCGGACACAGCTGGTAGAGCGGTGTGGCATTGCGGCTGCTAGCCATGTCGATCGCCTGACCGACCTCCGACTCCCGGAACGGTACACCATCGAGGAGGCTGTCCCGAAGGATCGCGTCAGCAAGCCGGTGTGGCACCTGCAAGCTCGTCACCTTCCCGATCGGGTCGAGGAGGCGGCCCTGCCGTTCGTCATCCTCGCGGTTGCCGGTCGGGTCGACGCGGGTAAAGTCCACCTCGATCACCGGAATCTGGAGCAGTCCGCGATCGACGGCGTCCTGCAGCGCCTCCTCAATGCGGTTCGCCTGGGACTGGACCGAGTCCAGCAGGACGCAATCGACCACTTCCTCCGCGCCGTTGCGCTGAATCCGACGCTTCTCGACCGCGTAGGTAGCTCCGGCGTAGGTCGGAGGGAATACCTTGTCGCCCGGCCCCCCGGCCGGCTCCAAGGTGCGACGGCAGCGGATCGCGGCAGTGCGGTCCGATACGGCCCGCTCGAGGTCCTGCAAGGTCATCGGCTCGGCCATTTCGACCTCCGGGGATGTGGTGGTGCATTATGACGGCGGGATCGGCCCAAGGCTGGGAGATGTCCAGCCACGATAATCCTATGACTGGGGTCTGACAATGAGGCCGTGGAGCGGTGGATCCGCCTTGATCAATGGGGCCGCGCCGAGCTCAGGCGCGGAATCGATACCGAAATGGCCAAATCATGTGGCAATGATACCACTGCAATGGAGCAACCGCATCGGCGCCTGGCAGGGATGGACCTAGCGGCCAGTGGCGTATGGCGCTGGCCCGGCCGTGCCGTACTACAGGCGGCGACCACCAGTGGCGTATGGTGGATTGTGCCTTATGTATAATTGCAATATTTTTTTTATAGTGTCAAGTAATCTGAATTACCTGGCTCACTCGCCTAAAGCGGATTCGAAGACTGCCAACGCGCCCTCATCGCTCTGACGGCACACGGTTGTCCTTCCCGCGAAACCCAATCCCTCCCACAACCCGCGGAACCACGCTCATTGTCGGTGGCCCGAGTCAATATGAACAAGCCGAATCCGCTTGCTGCTGATCGGCGACTCCGACCCAATGCGCAACCCGGAGTCGAATCATGGACCAACCGACGCCTGCTCGAACCCCCGACCTCCTCCCCGTCCGCATGCTCAACGAGTACGCCTACTGCCCGCG
>CAYPGK010000095.1:0-10909 GCA_964410055.1 uncultured Gemmatimonadaceae bacterium
GGTCGCGTCGGTCGCGTCGGTCGCGTCGGTCGCGTCGGTCGCGTCGGTCGCGTCGACGCCAAGGTAGCGGCCCTCGCGCGGTGCCGCCAGTCGGATGCGCCGCGCGATGGAAGGCATTGGCGGGGAGAGGTTACCGAGCTTGCTTGTCAGATTGGGGCGACGCGGGGCATTGTGTTTCGGAGTCTCCGGCCACCGCCGATTCGCCGAGACCGCATCCCACGCGGAGGGACCATGTCGAATCTCATTCGCCGCGGCGCAACGAGCGCCACGCGTCGACGCCGCGAACCCTGGTGTGGCGGGACACCGCCCCGCGCCATACGTCGTGACGCGGCGACGCGCCGATTCGGGCCGCATCCCCTCACCGTACACCTCCCTTCCCTGCTCCTCTGCCTCCTGATCGCCGCGCCGCTCGCGGCGCAGACGCGGGACACGACGGCCGTCGGCGAGGCGGGTGTGGCCGCGGCGTCCGGCGTGGTGGAGGCGGCTGCCGACTCCGAACCTCGGCCGCCGAGGAAAGGCGCGCAGTTCCGCATCCCTCTCGCGAGCGTCGCGGTGCCCGGACTCGGCCAGTACCGTTACGGCGCGCACGGCGCGGGCATCGGCTACTCGGCGACCGCAGTCGGCGCGGCGGCGCTGGCCTACTGGGCCGCCGGAGGCAGTGCCTCGAGCTGGAACGACTTTCCGCGGCGCGGCCGCGATCAGTTCGCGGTCGAGGCGGTGCACGTCTCGCAATCGGCCAGCTTCCTCAGCGCCTGGGACGCGTTCCAGCGGGGCGTGCCGTCGCTGCAACGGGAGGGCAAGTACGAGTTCCTGACGACGCGCGAGACTCTGGGCGACCTGCTCACCGCGCCGTTCGAGCCCGAGTTCCTGACCCGCCCCACGACGTGGGCGCACCTGGCGTACACCGGCCTCGTCGCCACACTGCTGGTCGGCGGCCGCGAGGCGGGCGTCGACTACGTGCCGTTCCGTCCGCAGGACGCGGCGTTTGCGACGTCGCTCTCCTACAACGCCGGCGTGAGCGAAGAGGCGCTCTTCCGCGGCTGGCTCTTCCCGCTGCTGTACCAGAACGTGGGCGAGCGGTTCTGGCTGTCGAACTCGCTCCAGGCCGGGATCTTCGGCTTGCTGCACCTCGGCCAGGCGGGTCCGTTCACGCTGATGATCACGACCTGGGCGCTCTACGAGGGGTGGCTGACTCGCCGCAACGACTGGAGCATCCGCGAGTCGATCTTCCACCACTTCTGGTACGACGTTGCGATCGTCGTGGCGGAGATGCTGGTCGAGGAGCGGCGCCCCGCGCTCCGGATCACGCTGCCGACGATCCGGTTCTGAGGGGCGGGCCCGGCGGCCACACCGGCCCCACGCATCAACTCGCCCCGTCGCTCTCCGTGACCTCCCGGACCAGCCGCCGCGCCTCCTCGGGGGCCAGGTGCGCGAGGTGCTGGTTGGTGAATGTCGCGTCGTCGGTGACCTCGCGAAGGAGTTCGACCCCGGCCGGAACGGGCGGGAGTGGCTCGTCGGGGGCGTCGAGCTCGACCTCGGCCAGGACGAGGCCGTCCAGCGGGCCGCGGAACACGTCGATCTCCCAGCGGCCGATCACGTAACGCACCTTCTCGAGGCGCCGGTCGCCGGCCATTTCGAAGAGCGCCTCGCCCGCATCGGCGTCGACCTCGACCTCGACCTCACGTCGCACACGGCCGCGGCCGGCCTTGATGGTGAGCAGGTACGCGCCGTCGCGGGCGCGGATGCGGACGGCCGGCTCGCCGCCCGAGAGGTAGCCCTGGCGGATCTCCGACCGGCGTGATGCCGCCCGGAGCGCGTCCGGCTCGGGGATCTGGCAGAGGAAGCGACGCTCGATCTCAACCATCCCGCCTCCGGAGCGCGGACCTGGACGGGGACGTTTCCTCGGCCGGGTGTGAGTCCTCGGTCGAGTGCGAATCCTTGCCCGGGCTCGACGCCGCAGCCCCACCCATACACGCGGCGATCATGCGATCCACCGTCTCGACCCCGATGAGCCCGCGCTCGATGTCGCGGGCGACGGCGCCGAGCACGCGTGCCCGCACGTCTTCAGGCGCGAGCCGGTCACGCGGGTCGAGGTAGCCGTGCTGTTCGAGGTATTCGCGGAGCGCGTCGCAGGCGCTCTGGCGGAAGCGGGCGATCCGTTTCCCTTCGAGCGCCTCGACGAGCCGCGCGCCGTCGCCTCCGCATTCCCGACACAAGGCATCGACGCGATCCACGAACGCGGCGCTGATCGCGCCCGAGTCTTCGAGCACGGCTCGGTCCACCGGCCGGCCGCGGCCGATCCGCGCGGCCGCGACGGCGGCCGCGAGCGCGCGGGCCGCGGCCTCGACGCGGGCGTACAGCCTCGCGTCGTCGCCGAGAAGGGCGAGGCCGCCGTGCTCGACGAGGTTGCGGAGCGCTCCCCACGTCTCGACGCGGAGCGAGAGGAGCCGGTGGAGCCGCTCCGGGTTGTCGAGCAGGTGCCAGAGGTGCGCGGTCTCGGGGTCCGCGTGGACGTCGATCGGCGGGACGCCGAGTATCCGGCCGTACTCGAGGTACGACGCGCCGCCGGGCGCGGGGACCGACGTCGCGGGCGGGTCCACGACGGGGAGCGCCGTCGCCCGGCCGCCGCGTTCGATCCGCCGCACGTGCGCGAGGTCGATGACGCGGGCGGGCACGTCGGGCCGGGCCTCGAGCACGCCGCGCCACTTCCCGACCTCGTCGGGCTGGGCGGTGAAGTAGAAGACCTGGCGCCCCTCGGCGGCGAGTGCGATCGCGGTCTCCATGATCGCGCGGGCACGCTCGTCGTCGCTGTTGCCGAGCGTCTCGTCGAAGAGGAGCGGCAGGCGCGGGCCGGTCTCCTGACACTCGACGAAGGCGATGCGGACGGCCAGGAGGAGTTGGACGCGCGTGCCGCTGGAGAGCTCGTCGAGCGCGCAGCCGACGCCGGTCGTCTCGTCGTAGGCGCGGAACGCGGGCGGGTCGCCGTCGTCGAAATCGAGGCGGTAACGCCCGTGCGTGATGCGCGCGAAGAGGTCGCGCGCGCGGCCGAAGACGTCGGGGCGGTGCTGGTCGCGGGTCGCGCGCTGGAGGAACTCGACGAGCGTCCCGGCGACGACGGCATCGACGTCGCGGTCGCGCGCCTCGCGCAGCGCGTCCTCGGCGCGGGCGAGCTCGGCGAGGGCGGCCTCGAGGTCGTGGCTGCGTTTGGCCTGGTCGATCAGGGTCTCGATGCTGTTGATCCGTTTCTGGAGCTCTGCCGCCTGTTCGGCCTCGCTCCGGGCATTCTCCAGGGCGTGGCGGAGCGACTCCGAGTCGCGGTCTTCGAGCCCCGACTCGTAGCCGGGCGCGCGGGTCAGACGGTCGAGGGCGTCGCGCCGTCGGATCGTGGCTTTCGAGAGCCGGTCGGCTGCCGCGCGGTACTCGTCGAACCGGTCGCACCAGTCGCGGACGACGGCCTCGTCGCCGGGGCCGAGGCCGAGGCGCGCGAGGAGCTCGCGGCGCTCGGCCTCGAGTTCGGCGATCGTCCGTTCGGCCTCGTTCTTCCGACGTCGTGCGTCGGCGGCGTCGCGGCTCGCCTCCCCGTGCGCGCGGGCCCGAGCCTCGAGCTCCGCGACGGCCGCGGAGTAGTCGGCGACCGCGGCGGCGTACCGGTCCGCGGCCGCCGGTTCTGCCGTGGCGGCGACGGCCCCGTTGGCCGTCACGGGCGCCGGCGGCTCCACCCCATAGGGTGCGATCCGCTCCCACGCCTCGGCCAGTGCGGCCTCGAACTGCGACCGCGTCGAAGCGAGCGCCGCCTCGGCGCCCGCGACGGCGGCGGCCGCATCGTGCCAGCGGGCGATGCGTTGGGCGAGCCAGACGAGCTTCCCCGGTTCGGTCTCGGGGCGGACTCCGAGGCGGGCGGCGAGCGCGCTGCGGCGGCGCTCGAGGTCGTCGAGCGCCTTGTCGAGCTGCGCGCGTCTTTGTACGGCGTCGACGAGGCGGCGTGCTCGCTCGGCCTCCATGCGGGCCTCGGCGAGCCGTCGCTCGATGCGGTCGAGCGCGGCGGCCACGTCGTGCTCGGTCCAGCGATCGGGCCCCTCGACCCCGTGGCGCGCGAGCCCCAGCTTCTCGAAATCGGTGCGGTGAACGGTGCGCGCATCGGTCTCCGCAGGCGGACGGCGCACGAGGAGGCCGACGATCACCAGCGCGACGAGCGCGAGCGCGACGCCGGCGGCCGGGCCGAACCACGTGCCCGGGAAGGCGGCCGCGGCGAGCCAGGCGCCCGCGAGCGACGCGGCGAGGAGCGTCGTCGCGGCGGCAATGCCGAGCGCGCGCAGGCGGCGCGCGCGCCCCGAAGCACGCCCTGCCCCGTCGCCTTCGCCCCCGGCCCGGAGCCAGCGGCGCAGGAGGGCGGCGCCGGCGTTGAGGGAGTCGGCGTGGGCGTCGGCATCGGCTTGCGCGGCTTTGGCCTCGGCGGCGAGTTCGTCGGCCGGCCGGGCTCCCGCGCCCAGCCACCCGAGTTCCGCGTCGGCCGCGGCCTGGCGACCCAGGAGGTCGCCGGCGTCGCGGGCGAAGCCGGCGAGTTCGTCGAGGGCGCCGGGGTCGGGCGGAGTCGCGCCCTCTCCGCCGGCGTCCCGCGCCGCCTCATCGCGTTCGGCCACGGCAACGGCGAGCTCACGCTCGCCGGCCTCGATCGCGCGGCGCAGCTCGGCGAGCCGCTCGACGCGATTACGCAGCGCGGTCAGGGTCTGGTGCGGCACGCCCTCCTCGGGCAACCCCGTGTCGGCGCGGGTCTTTTCGGCGGCCTCGAGGTCGCTGGCTGCGTCCGTGAGCTGCTCGCGCCTGAGCTCGATCTTTTCGAGGACCGCCTCGAGTCGCTCGGCCTCGTCGCCCTTGAGGCGCGCCATGGCCACCGGGAAGGCGTCGAGCGCACGGCGCGCGTCGGCCTCGTCGGCGGCGGCGTCGGCGTGGTCGATCGCGTGCTGGAGGACGGCGGCGCGGCGGTCCGCCGCCTGCGCGGCATCGAGCCGTCGGCGCAGCGACGCCAACTCGCTCTCTTCGTGGCGGAGCTCCTCGTGCCGCTTCCGGGCGTCGGTCGCCTTCTGACGCGCGGCCTTGACCGCGTTCAACTCCTTATTCGGGCGTGACGGCGCGCTCCGCGCGCCGATCGCCGCGGCGGCGCGGGCGAGGTCGTAGCCGCCGGCGGATTCGCGGAGGATCTCCTCGGCGAGGGCGCGGTCCTCGGCGGAGAGGAGCTCGTGGAGCGAGAGCCGGTAGCGGTCGCGCGACTCGGCGGGCGGGAGCGGCGGCGCGGACGCGTCCGCGCCGCCCCGCTGCCACCGCGCGCGCCCGGCCTCCGTTTCGACCATCCACTCGTCGTCGGCGACGCGGAACCACCCGGCCACCGACGCGCGCTCCGGCGCGGCGGCCCGCGGCCAGAGCAGCGCCTCGATCGCGCGCGCCGTCGTCGTCTTCCCGGACGCGTTCGGCCCGTGGACGACGTTCACGCCGGGCGCGAGTTCCTCGAGCCGGAACCCGCCGTCCTCGACGCCCGGCATCCGCCGGACGACGAGCCGTTCGAAGTGGAGCGCGTCGCCGCTCATACGCCCTCCTTCTGCGCGAGCAACTCGTCGAGGAGGAGCGACGCCTGGCGCGCGAGTGCCTCCCGGGCGACGGCGCGTGCGTCCGCGACGTCGCCGAGGCCGAGGTAGGGTCTTGCGGCGCAGACGTCCTGGACCGCGGTAACCGCGTCTCGGAGGAGCGGTTCGAAGTCCGAGAACGCACTTGCCGTGGTGGCGCGGGAGGGCGCGCCCGCAACGTCCGCCGCCGCCCCGGCGGTTGCCGCCTCCGCGCTCGATCCCGGAGCGCCCGACGCCAGCTCGATCAGCAGCCGCGCGAGCAGTCCGACCGGGTCGTCGCCCCGGGCGAGCTCCGCCAGCTCACGCGCCGGGCGGGTATCCACCTCGACCCGATCGACGAACCCCGTGACGGGGCCGGCGGAGAGCTCGAGGTCGGCGCGGAGCGCTTCGAGCCGCGAGGCGATGGAGCGGTGCAGCGGCGTGCGGCCGACGACGCGGAGTCGGCAGCAGAGGTAGCGGAGCGCGTCGTCGCCCGCGGCCACGTCCGCGAAGTGCGCCCGGAGCGCCGCCGTCACGCGTCGGTCGAGCTCCTCCGGTTCGGCCACGCCGTCGACATCCACCTCGACCGCGTCGTAGCGCACGGTCGAGAGCGGGACCATGCGGGCGGAGAACGAGCGGCCGGGCCCGACCTCGACGATCCAGACGCCGTGGCCGCCCGGCTCGCCCGGGTCGAGCGCCTGCGGCGAGCCGGGGTAGAGGACCGGCGCCGCGCCGGGTTCCTCGCGGAGCCGCGGCGCGTGGATGTGGCCGAGGAGCCAGAAGTCGACGGGCGCGGCGCGCAGCTCGGCGAGTGTGACCGGCGCGTAGTCGCTGCCGGGCTGGTCGAGGTCGGCGTGGAGGAGGCCCAGGACGGGCACGTCGTCGCCCGTGGGACGGAGCCCGAACGTGGCCATGGGGCTCTCCCGCACCCGAGCTGCGGGGAACGACCAGCCGACGACGTGCAGCGCCGCGCCGCCGCGCCGCAGCGTGACCCGCTCCCAGCGGCCGTCGCGGCCGAGGAGGTGGAAGCGCTTGCCACCGAGCTCGTCGGCGAGTCGCGGGAAGACGTCGTGGTCGTGGTTGCCCGCCACGGCGATCGTCACGATATCGGCATCGGCGAGGCGGCGGAGGCCGGCCTCGAGCGGGCCCGTCGCCTCGTAGTACCGGTTCGCCTGGTCGACCACGTCGCCGCTCAGCGCGACGACGTCGACCCGCTCGGCGACGGCGAGCTCGACGATCCGCATCCAGCACGCCGCGCTCGACGCCTCACGGCCGTCCACGTGGTCCGGCAGGCGCGCCGAGCGCCGGCCGATGTGCACGTCTCCGCAACAGAGGATCTTCACGGGCAACTCGCTCCGGTCGTGTGTTCCGGGAGGGGGTGGCCGCAGCAGGATGCGCTCACCCGGGGGCGCACCCGGGCACAAGGTAGGGCGATCCGCCGACAACGGCACGGGGTGCGGCCCGAACGAACGCGGACGGGCCGGTGTCGGCGGGGTCGGGACGGCGTCAGCCCGGCCGGGCCGGTGTCAGGCCCCTTCCGTCCACCGGCGCACCAGCGTGGCGCCGGAGTGCATCCCCTGGGTGCCCAGGAGGACGAGGAGGTCGTGGTCGCGCACGCGGTCGAGGGCGTGGCGGAGCGCATCGTCGAGGCGCTCGTGGTGCGCGGGCTCGGTGCCGGCGCGGCGGAGAGCGGAGAGGAAGGCGTCGCGCTCGGCGTCGGCGACCCGGTCGGGCGCGTCGACGGCTTCGCTGCTGCTCGTGGCGACGAGCGAATCGAGCTTCAGCTTGCGCGACCAGATCGCGATCGTCTCGCCGTAGCGGCGGTTGATCTCCGCGCCGCGCCCGCCGCGGATCGCGGCGACGAGGTGCACGCGCCCGCGGCGTAGCCCGGCGACGACCTCGAAGAGGACGCAGAGCGCGTCCGGGTGCGTGGCGGTGTCGTCGAGGAGTCCGAAGCCGCCGCAGCGTTGGAAGGCGAGCCGGCGCGGCGGCGGTCGGACGGTCGCGAGCCCTTCACGGACCGCGTCGGGCTCGGCGCCGAGGCTGAGCCCTGCGACCGCGGCGAGCGCTGCGTTACGAGCGTTCGAGCGGCCGAGCAGCCCGAGTTCGATCGGGACGCGGACGGGCCCGACCGTGCCGCCGTCGACGGTAGGGATGGGGCGCACGACCTCGAGGAGCATGCGGGTACCCCGTACGCCGCGGCGCTGGCGGTGGACCCGCACGCTCGCGCCCGGGCCGACGCCGCACGATACCGGCATCGCACGACTCGCCTCGACCAGCCGCCCGACGACGCGCTCGGCGCGCGGGTACACGAGCGCCGCGCCGGGGCGGAGGTAGTCGAGAAAGCGCGATTTCGCCTGGACATAGCGCTGGAAGGAGCCGTGATAGTCCGCGTGCTCGAGCGGCGCAATGCAGGTGAAGACGCCGGCGGCGAACTCGAGGCCGTGGATCCGGTCCTGGACCAGACCCTGGCTGGTCACCTCCATGGCGCAGACGTCGCAGCCGGCGGCGACGATGCGCGCCAGCGCGTCGTGCAGCGCCAGCGGATCCGGCGTGGTCAGGTGCTGCGGCTCGTGCGGCTCGCCGGGGAGCCGCATCCCGAGGAAGTCCGAGCCGATGATCCCCGCGCACACGCCGGCCTGCGCCAGGATCGCATCGAGCATGTTCAGCGTGCCCGTCTTGCCGAACGAGCCCGTGATCCCGACGAGGCGCATGCGACTCGCCGGCCAGTCGTACCACGCCGCGGCCAGCTCCGCGAGCGCCCGGCGCGTGTCCGGCACTCGGACCGCCGGCACGGGCGGCTCGACGCCGGAGTCGCTCGCGACGACGACCGCCGCCGCCCCGCGCCGCACCGCGGCGCCGACGTGCCGGTGCCCGTCCGTCTGGTGGCCGCGCAGCGCGACGAAGAGGTCGCCCGGCTCGACTTCCCGCGCGTCGAAGACGATGCGCCGCACACGCACCTCGTCGGCCCGCTCCGGCATCGTCACGTCGGTCAGCGCGCGGAGGAGCGGGGCGAGGGAGCGGGGCGGGCCGGGGCGCATCGCGTCACCTCCCGCTCGCGGCGTCGGCCGCGGGGATCGCGAGGGTGTCGCCCGACGCGCGGGCCGGTCCCCGCGGGAGCGGGTGCGCCACGCCGCACCCGACGTTCGCCACGGTGGCGGCCAGGAAGTACTCGCTGCTGCCGGCTGCGCCGACGTCGCACTCGGGGCCGTAGATCCGGCCCGCGTCGTCGACGCGCAGCTCGAGCACAGACGGCGGCGCCTCCCACGACGGCTCGCCCCTCGGCGCGACCCGTCGCATGATGCGGCCCCAGAGCCGCGGCGCGACGCGGTCGCCCGCGGTGCCCTCGATGATCGGACGCGGCAGGTCGAATCCGATCCAGACGACCGCGACCCGGCTGGGCGTATAGCCGGCGAACCAGTAGTCGACGGAGTTGTTGGTGGTGCCGGTCTTCCCCGCCGCCGGGCCGCGGTACCCCGCGAGCCGCACGGCGAAGCCGGTGCCCCGGTCCACCACGTCGCGCAGCATGTCGGTGACGAGGAAGGCGACGCCGGGGTCCAGCACCGTTTCGACCTGCGGGTCCCGGCGCCAGACCTCACGCCCCTCGTCGTCCCGCACGACGGCGACGATGCGCGGCTCCGGCCGGCGGCCGAGCGTCGCGAACGCCGCGTACGCCGCGGCCAGCTCGAGCGGCGTCGCCTCCGCGATCCCCAGGGCGAGCGAGGGGACGCGCGGGAACGGGCCGCGCAGCCCCATCCGCTCGGCCACCTCGGCGACGCGGTCGAAGCCGACCGCCTCGGCCAGTCGGATCGTCGCGGTGTTGCTCGAGACGACGAGTGCGTCGCGCAGCGAGATCGACTCGGCGTAGCGGCCGCCATAGTTGCGGGGCGCCCACACCCGCCCGCCGCCCAGGTCCCGGCGGATCGGCGTGTCGTCCAGCCGGTGCGCCGGCGAGTAGCCGGCCGCGATCGCGGCGGCGTAGATGAACGGCTTGAACGCACTCGCCGGCTGGCGCCACGCGCCGACCGCTCGGTTGAAGCGCGAGTGCGAGAAGTCGCGCCCGCCGACCATCGCCAGCACGTCGCCCGTCGCGGCGTCCAGCATCAGGACGGCGCCCTGCAGGTACGGCGTGCCCTCGGGGTGGCCGGCCGCACTGTCGCCGTAGACCGGATGCTCCCACGGGCCGTACCGCCCGGCCTCGACCTCCGCGAGCAGCGTCCGGAGCTCGGCCTCGGCCGCCGCCTGGACCCGCGCATCCAGCGTCGTGTGGATCGTGTAGCCCTCGGCGTACAGCGCGTCGCCGATCTCACGCTCCATGTAATTGCGGACTTCCTCGACGAAGTACGGCGCCAGGTCGCCCGCCTCGGCCGTCGCCTCCGCGGTCACGAGCGGCGCGTCGTCCGCCTCGTTCGCCTCCTCCGTCGTGATCACGCCCTGGCGCCACATCTGGTGCAGCACGACCCAGCGCCGACGATAGGCCAGCACCGGACTCCGCTGTGGATCGAGCTGGTTCGGCGCCGTGACCATCCCGGCGAGCATCGCGGCCTCCGCCAGCGTCAGCGTCGACGCCGGCTTGCGGAAATACTCCCGCGCCGCCGCCTCGATCCCCCACGCGCCCCGGCCGAAATAAATATGGTTCAGATAGAGCTCGAGGATCTGGCGCTTGGTGTAACGCGCTTCGATCGCCATCGCGACGCGCATCTCGGCGAGCTTGCGGCCGAGCGTGCGCTCAGAGTAGGGCAGCCGGTCGGGGAAGGCGTTGCGGGCGAGCTGCATGGTGATCGTGCTGAATCCCTGCCGCACGCCGAGCGAGCGCACGTTCGCGACCGCCGCGCCGGCCGCGCGCCGCCAGTCGATTCCGCCATGCTGCCAGAAGCGCTGGTCCTCGATGGCGACGAACGCGGCCGGGACGTGCGGCGGCAGCGAATCGAGCGGTACGATCTCGCGCTGGACGACGTAGAGCCGGGCCAGCTCCACGCCGTGTCGGTCGACGACGACCGCGGCACGGTCCGGAACGTACCCGTCGAGGCGCTCGACCTCGGGGCACCCTCGCATCCCGCAACGCTGCCAGAGCAGCCAGGCCAGGCCGGCGACGGAGAGCACCCCCAGGAATCCAATGATGCGTGGCCGAGTGGCCAATGCTTTCATCCGTGCAGCTTGCCGAGGGCGTGTGTTGCCTGGGGTGAGTAGGGCAAGGGGGATGCCAGGGGGAGGCGGGTATCAGGTAGCAGGTATCAGGTACCAGGTATCAGGTATCAGGTGTCAGGGAATGTGAAAGCGTACGCGTGCGTGGAGGGGGATGGTGCGCGCGT
>CAYPGK010000096.1:0-10781 GCA_964410055.1 uncultured Gemmatimonadaceae bacterium
CCGCGCCTTCTCGACGTTCAGGATCTTGCCGCGCAGCGGCAGGATCGCCTGGTACGACCGGTTGCGCCCCTGCTTGGCCGAGCCGCCGGCCGAGTCACCCTCCACCAGGTAGATCTCGCACGCGGCGGGATCGGTGATCGAGCAGTCGGCCAGTTTGCCCGGCAGGATGCTCCCCTCGAGCGCGTTCTTGCGCCGCGTCAGGTCGCGGGCCTTGCGCGCCGCGATCCGCGCGCGCGCCGCCTGGACCGCCTTGTCGATGATCGTCCGGGCGACCGAGGGGTTCTCGTCGAGGTACATCGACAGCTTCTCGTAGACGACCTGCTGGACCGCGCTCTGCACCTCCGAGTTGCCCAGCTTCGTCTTCGTCTGCCCCTCGAACTGCGGCTCGCGGACCTTGACCGAGAGCACGCAGGTCAGCCCCTCGCGCACGTCGTCGCCCGACAGGGTGTCGGGGTCCTTCTTCAGGAGATTGTTCTTCTTCGCGTACTCGTTCAGCGTCCGCGTGAGCGCGGCCTTGAAGCCCGTCAGGTGCGTGCCGCCCTCGTGCGTGTTGATGTTGTTGACGAACGTGAACGTATTCTCGTTGTACCCGTCGTCGTACTGGATGGCGAGCTCGATCTCCGCCTCCTCACGGCTCGCCTCGATGTAGATCGGCTTCGGGTGCAGCGGCTTGCGCGAGCCGCGCAGGTAGGCGACGAACTCGTTGATCCCGCCCTTGTAGTGGTACTCCTCGCGCCGCACCTCCTTGCCGTCTTCCGTCCGCTCGTCCGTCAGCGTGATGAGCAGCCCCTTGTTCAGGAAGGCCAGCTCGCGCAGGCGGTTGGAGAGCGTGTCGAAGTCGTAGGCGCGCTCCGGGAAGATCTCGTGGTCGGGCTTGAAGGAGACGGTCGTGCCGGTCGTCTTCGACTTTCCGACGACCTCCAGCTCCTTCAGCTTGACGCCGCGCGAGTAGCGCTGGTGGTAGACCTTGCCATCGCGGCGGATCTCGACCTCGAGCCATTCCGAGAGCGCGTTGACGACGCTGACGCCCACCCCGTGGAGGCCGCCCGAGACCTTGTACGACGACTTGTCGAACTTGCCGCCGGCGTGGAGCATCGTCATGGCGACCTCGACCCCGGGGATCTTCTCGACCGGGTGCAGGTCGACCGGGATGCCGCGCCCGTCGTCGATCACGGTGATCGAATCATCGGGGCGAATGATCACGTCGATCCGCGTGCAGAACCCGGCGAGCGCTTCGTCGACGGAGTTGTCGACCACCTCGTAGACCAGGTGGTGCAGCCCGCGGACGCCCGTGGAGCCGATGTACATCCCCGGCCGCTTCCGCACGGCCTCCAGACCCTTCAGGACCTGGATCTGACCTGCGGAGTAGTCGTTCTGGTTCGGCTGCCTCTTCGCCATCGTGCCTTTGCTCTGTTATTCGGGAAATTTCGACGTTTTCTGATACCCCGAATCGGCCTGTGTGTTGCCCCTCGACACCGGCGATTCCTCGCTCGGCGCGCGGGCTGCACCACCCGGCCACCCCCGCGGTGGACACCCCTGGAATCTAACGATTTTCGGCCCCGGCCGCACCCACGACGTGCGGACCGGACGCCGCCGCTCGCCGGCCCGGCTCCGCTGCCCTGCCCCCGGGCCGCCCGGCATCCGTCGCGGGCACGCCCGCCGCCGCTCGAGCACTCGCTACCCTGCCCCCGGGCCAGCCGGCTCCTCGTCCATCAGGAACCGGATCTTCTTGATGCGACCCCGCTCGCGGTCTTCGTTCAGGCGACGCAGGATCTCGCCTTCCATCATCTTGAGTTCCATGAGCCATGCACTCGAGCGGACGGCGACGAAGAGCGTGCCGCGGTTGACGCGAAGCGGTCGCGTCACGGCGGCGATCCGGCTCCCGACCCGGTCTGCCCATTCGGGCACGACGGTCGCCTCCTCCACCCGCTCCGAAATGCCGGACCGCTCGAGGAAGCGCTCGAGCGCATGGACGATCGGCGTCGGTCCTTCGTTCCTGCGGCTCACGTGAACACCTCACCCTTGGCGATGCGCCAGCGAGGGAGCGTCCCCTGGCGCGGCTCCAGATCGGACGCCTTCGGCGCGGTCAGGATCGCCTGGCCATGGCCCTCCGCCTCCAGCAGCTCCAGGATCCGGCGCGACCGGCCGGGGTCGAGCTCGGCGAAGATGTCGTCGAGGAGGACGATCGGGTCGCGGCCGCGGGCTTGCCGGATCGTCTCCGCCTCGACCATCCGCAACGCGATCGCGGCCGTGCGCTGCTGCCCGCCCGACCCGAAATCGCGAAGGTCCGCTTCCCCGCTCATCGTCCGGAACCGGAGCGCCAGGTCGTCGCGGTGGGGGCCGACCAGCGTAATGCCTCGCTCCTGCTCGCGCTGCGCTACACGCGCCAGCTCGGCGCGAAACGCCTCGGCCGCCTCCGCCACCGTGGGCGGCCCATCCGTGCTGCGCATGGGGATCGCCGCGTCGTATCCGAGCCAGGCCGTCGCACCGCCCGCGATCGCCTCGTAGCGCCGGGCGAAACCCTCCGCATGCTCTGAGACCCACTCGGCCCGCGCGGCCACGAGCCGGGCGCCCCACTCCACGAGACCCTCGTCCCAGGCGGCCAGGAGCGCCGGCAATGCGCCGTCGCGCAGCATCGCGTTCCGCTGCTTCAGGACCTGACGGTAGCGCTGCAGCGCCTGGAGGTAGCCCGGCCGGTTGAGGGAGAGGACGATGTCCAGGAAGCGACGCCGTTCCGAGGGCGAGCCGGCCACGATCGCCACGTCCGACGGCGAGAAGATCACCGCGCCGACGCCGCCCAGCGCGTCCCCGATTCGTTCGGGGACCGCGCCGTTGACCGCGACCCGCTTGCGTCGCGTGCGGCGCTCGTACGCCGCCTCGATCTCCCGCGTGTCGCCGAGTACCGGATCCTCGAACCGGCCCCGGACGTGGAACGCCTCCTCCCCCATCCGCACGAGCTGCTCGTCCGGTGCGCCGCGAAAGGAGCGGAAGATCTCCAGGTAGTAGATCGATTCGAGCAGGTTCGTCTTGCCCGAGCCGTTGTCGCCGATGATCGCGACGCCCTCGGCCGGGAAGGTCAACTCGAGCTCCGCGAAGTTGCGGAATCCGCGCAAGCGGAGCTCGCGGCACACCCGGGTCGTCTCGACTGCGCTCATCGATGGGGAATCTACGGGGCGCGCGGGCCGACTCCCCCTACTTCCCTGCGAACTCCGCCTTCCGCTTCTCGAGGAACGCCTGCATCCCCTCGCGCATGTCGTCGGTCGAGGCGAGGAGCCCGAACAGGTTCGACTCCATGAGGAGGCCGTCCTCGACCGTCGCGTTCTGGGCGTGGTTCACGGACTCGATCGCGAGGGCGAGGGCGATGGGGCCGTTCGCCGCGATCTTCCGGGCCAGCGCCTCCGCCTCGGTCATCAGTTCGACCTGCGGGACGACGCGGTTCACGAGGCCGATACGGTGGGCTTCCTCGGCGTCGATCATCTCGCCCGTCAGGATCAGCTCGAGGGCGCGCCCCCGGCCGATGATCCGCGGCAGGCGCACGGTGCCGCCGTAGCCCGGGATGATCCCGAGCTTCACCTCCGGGAGCCCGAAGCGCGCGTTCTCGCTCGCGATGCGCAGGTGGCAGGCGAGGGCGAGCTCGAGCCCGCCTCCCAGGGCGAAGCCGTTCACGGCCGCGATCACCGGCTTCGGCATCGTCTCGAGGAAGCGGAACGTGTCCTGCCCCTGGCGCGAGATCCGCACGCCGGAGATCGGCCCCATCTTCGCCAGCTCGCCGATGTCGGCGCCGGCGACGAACGCCTTCTCCCCGGCGCCGGTCACGATCACGGCGCGCACGGCGTCGTCGGCCGCGAGCGCGTGGAACGCACGGTCCAGCTCGGCGACCGTGTCCGCGTTCAGCGCGTTCAGCTTGTCGGGCCGGTCCACGATGACCGTCCCGATCCCCTCGGTGCGCTCGATCCTGACGTATTCGTAGGCGTCGCTCATGGTCCTGACGTCGTGTGGGTTGGGAACGTCGCGGCGGGTCGCCGCGGGCCGCGCCGAATATAGACGGCGGCACCGGGGCGAGCAATCGAATGACGCGCCGCGAGAGAGCCGGACCGGGCGGGACTCGACCCGAGCCGCGGGCGCCGCGCGGTCCCGCGCCGTCGTCCGCGCGGCGCGACCCGGCGGGCGCATCCCGCGACCGCTACGCCACCTCTCGGCTCTGCCCCCGGACGATCCCCTCGACGAGGCGATCGGGGTCGTAGTAGCGCCGCACCGCTTCCCGGATCTCGACCGGCGTGACGGAGCGGATGCGGTCCTCGAACTCGCGGAGCTCGGCGAGGCCGGTGCCGAGGAGGAGTGCGGCGGCCAGGTCGCCGAGCTGGGCGGAGTTCGTCTGGCCGTGGATCTTCCACGTGCCGATCGTATACTCCTTCGAGCGCTCGACCTCGTCCGGCGAGAGCGCCTCGTCGGCAAGGCGCTCGAAGTGCTCGATCAGGCCGCGCCGGGCCTCCTCCTCCCGCTCCGGCGCTGTCGCGATGTAGGCGACGAACGCGCCCCCGAGCCACCGCGCGATGGGGTATGCGGCGACGGTGTACGCCAGGGAACGCTGGCTGCGCAGATCCTCGAAGATCCGCCCGCCGAGCCCGCCGACCGCGTTGGAGAGCACGTCCAGCGCAAAAGTGTCCGGATGGTTTCGGTCGGGGCCGGGAAAGCCCAGCAGCAGCGCGGTCTGCGCCTTGTCGCGGTGCTCGGCCTCGACGCGAGGCCCCTCGGGCCACGCCGGGCGCCGGGGCGGCGCGGGCTCCGGCAGCGACCGCACCTCTTCCACCTCCGCTGCGACGGTGCGAGCCGCCTCGTCCGGATCCACCCCTCCCACCACCACGACCCACGGCGCGCCCTCGAGCACCTGCTCCTGGTGCCACCGGAGCAGCGCCTCGCGGTCCGCACCGCCGATCCCGGACTCCGTGTCGGCCGGCGTGAAGCCGTAAGGGTGCCCACCGAAGGCGCCCTGGAGGAAGAGGCGCATCGGGTAGCGGTACATGTCGTCCCGGAGCCGCGCGAGGTCGGCCAGCGCGATCCGCCGCTCCCGCTCGAGCTCCTCCTCCGGGAAGGTGGGCCGGAGTGCGACGTCTGCCAGGAGCGAGAAGCCCGCGTCGAAGCTGCGCGCCGGGAGCGACAGCGTCCACCGGAACAGGTCCGCGCCGGCCGCGGGTGAGATCGAGCCGCCGAGCGCTTCCGTCGCTTCGGCGATCTGCCGCGCGCTCCGATTCCGCGTCCCCTTGACCGATGTGCGCGCCATGAGCCCGGTGATCCCGGCGCGCTCCGCCGTCTCCCGCGCCGCGCCGCCTCGAAAGAAAATCCCCATCGAGACCAGCGGCGACGTCGGACGCGGCTTGACCGCGACGCGCACGCCGTTCGCGAGCGTGTAGAAGTGCACCCCGTCCTCGACGCCGTCGGCGACGGGCGCGGGCGCGGGCGCGGCGGGTGCGGCCGCGCCGGATACGGTCACGCCGGACTCGGCGGCGGCGGACGCAGCCGAATCCGGCGGCACGGCCGATGAACCCGTTGCCGGGGCTCCGCGCGGTCCCGCCACAGGCATTCCCGCCAGCCGAGCGGCGAGCTCGTCCGCGCTCCACCCGAGCGGCTCCGCGGAGGCGGGCCTGTACACCAGCGAGGCCGAGCGGTCGAGCGAGAGGTGGTCTCGCGCGACGCGGGTCAGGTCGTTCGGCGTCGCCTCGGCGATCGCCCGGGCGTAGTTGCCGAGCAGCCGCCAGCCGCCGTACGCCTCCCACCGCGCGAGGAGGTTCGCCTGCCCTTCGACGGTCTCGAGGTTGCGCAGCAGCCGGGCCTCGAGGATGGTGCGCGCCCGCTCCAGCTCCTCGGCCGAGACCCCCTCCCGACGCACTGCCTCGATCTGCGCCCACACCGCAACAACGGCCTCGGCCGTGGCCTCGGGGTCCAGTTCCGCGCTCACGGAGAAGACGCCGATCTCCGTCGGCGTGTAGTTCGACGCGCCGATCGAGTGGACCAGCCCGGCCTCGCGCACGCCGCGGTAGAGCCGCGATGCGCGCCCCTGGCCGAGGACGACGGCGAGCAGGTCGAGCAGCGGCGTGTCCGGGTCCAGCGTACCCGGCGTCTTCCAGCCCCACTCCAGGTGGGTCTGAACGATGTCGCCGGCCATATCGCGCAATCGCAGACCGAGCGTCTCGGGCTCCGCGGGCGAGAGGTCCTTGACCACGTCGCCGCCGGGCACGTCGCCGTAGTAGCGCTCGACGAGGCGAAACGCTTCCTCGGCCTCCACGTCGCCCGCGACGACGAGCACGATGTTCGGAGCGCGGTACAGGTCGCGGTAGTAGCGCCAGACGTCCTCGCGCGTGAGACGGCGGAGCCCTTCCTCGGTGCCGATCCGCCAGCGCCGCATCCGGTGAACCTCGAACAACGTCTCGAAGAGCGACTCCGTCGCGACCGCGCGCGGGTTGTCGAGCTTCCGTTTCGCTTCCTGGACGATCACCTCGAGCTCCTTGCGGAGCTCGTCCGGATCGATCTCCGAGTGCTTCAGCGCGTCCGACTGGATCTCGAGCCCCCGCTCCAGCGCCGAGGAGGGGAGCACCGTGTAGTAGCTCGTGTAGTCGTAGATCGTCCCCGCGTTCAGGAACCCGCCCACCGCCTTGGTCGCCCGCGCGATCTCGCCCACGCCGAAGCGCTCCGTCCCCTTGAAGTACATGTGCTCGAGGACGTGGCTGATCCCCACCACGGGGTCCGGCTCGTTGAAGTAGCCCGCCTTCACGTGGGTCACGATCGCGACGACCGGCGCCGAGCGATCCTCCCGGATCAGGACCGTGAGCCCGTTGGCCAGGCGTCGCTCGTGCGTGGGGAGCAGGTCGAGGATTTCTTCGCCGATCGTCACTTCGGTCGATTCCGGTGTGGGGGTCCGTGGCTGAGGCTGGCACGCGCAAGTTGACATTGGCACGCGCTCGTTGCGGACGACCGCGCCGTGCGGACTCGTGCGTCGCATGGCGGTTCGCGCGCGTAGGTTAGGGGGCAACCCTCGTGCCCGGCAAGCGCTGCGGCCCGGGGGTTGCGGATCCCTGCGGTTCCCGGTCGGCCCGCTGCCCGAGGAGGCCATGAACCCGACCAACCGCGCGATCCTGGACGGTGCGCTCGTGATCGCCCGCGATGTGGGCGCGAGCGCCATCCTGCTCGCGGCGGCCCTGCCCCAGGAGGCCGACTACCTGCGCCAGCGGCTCGGACCCGGCGGCAACGTGATCACCGCGGCGACCAATGGCGCGCCGGGGCTCGTCGCGGAGGCCGACGTACTCGCGCTCCCCGAGGTGCGGATGCGACGTCGCGGCCGCGCGAAGATCGCGCTCCTGGAAGGACTCGCCGCCGGGCTGCTCCGCCCGGACGAGCGCGTCGTCGTGATCTCCGGCGATGCATCGGATGGGCTGTGCGAGCTCGACACCGTCGCTCTCGTCGACCTGAGCACCGAGGAGGACTACCTCGGCGGCCAGGCGGATGCGCCGCTCAACATCCTGAGCCAGGTGTCCGACCCCGCCGTCTTCGACGCCGTCCTCGCGCTCTGCGTCGAACTGGGTCACATCGGCCGCCAGGGCCGGCCCGTCGGCCTCCTCGTCACCCTCGGCGACCACGAGGCCGTCCTGCGGCGCTCGCACCCCCTGGTGCTCAACCCCTTCGAGGGGCACCCGGAATCCGAGCGCCAGATCCTCGACATCAGGACCAAGCGCGCGATCCGCGAGTTCTCCGGGATGGACGGCGCGTTCGTGATCCGCTCCGACGGCGTCGTCGTCGCCGCGGGGCGCTACCTCCAGGACCTCGCACCCCCGGGCGACATTCCGGCCGGCCTCGGCACACGCCACCGCGCCGCCGCCGGGATCACCGCCGCCACCCGCTGCATCGCCTTCGCAGTCTCCGAATCCACCGGCGACACCCGAGTCTTCGGCGGAGGCCGCATCATCATGACCATCGAGGCCAATGATTGACGCCGGTGCCGCTGCGTCGCATCCTCAACGTCGCAACTTCCACCGGGAGCGCATCGTGCTGGTCTATCTCAACGGCGAATTCATGCCGCACACGGAGGCGCGCGTCTCCGTCGACGACCGCGGCTTCCTCTTCGCCGACGGCGTGTACGAGGTCGTCCGTGTCTACGACGGACGCCCCTTCCTCCTCCCCGAACACCTCTGCCGGATGGCGGGCGGCGTCCAGGCGCTCGAGATCCCGTTCGACGCCTTCGCCGAGCTGCGCGACGTCGCACTCCGCCTCCTCGAGGAGAACGAGATCGACGGCGAGGCCAACATCTACATGCAGGTGACGCGAGGCGCGGCGCCGAGGAAGCACGCGTTCCCACCCGACGACACCGCACCGACGGTCTACGTCTCCGTGCGCCCGAGCCGCCGCCACCCCGAGTCGTACTACGAGGAAGGCGTCGATGCGATCACCACGCCGGACACGCGCTGGGCCCGCTGCGACATCAAGTCGATCTCGCTGCTGCCGAACGTGCTGGCCAACCAGAAGGCCCACGCCGCGGGCGCCTTCGAGGCCCTCTTCGTGCGCGACGGCATCGTCCTCGAAGGGTCGCACTCGAACCTGATGGCCGTCGTCGACGGCACGCTCGTGACCTACCCCAAATGCAACTACATCCTCGCCGGGATCACGCGCGATCGCGTCCTCGCCCTTGCCTCCTCGATGGGGATCCCGGTCCGGGAGGGCCCCATCCCCGCCGATCGGCTCTACGACGTCGACGAGGCCTTCCTCACCGGCACCACGACCGAAGTCATGCCCGTCACGCGCGTGGATGGCCGGACGATCGGGACCGGCGAGCCGGGCCCCATCACGCGGCGGCTGATGGAGGCGTACACGGCGGAAACCGGCCGCTGAACCGCGACTTGCGCCTCACGCTCCGTTCTCCAGCTCCTCCACGTAGAGGCGCCGCACGAGCGCCAGTGTGAACGCCAGGATCGGCACGGCCAGGAGCAGCCCCAGGAAGCCGAAGAGGACCGCCATGAGCGCGCCGAAGAGGATCGTCAGCGCAGGCGGCAGTCGCACCGCGCCCTTCATCACCAGCGGCGTGAGCAGGTTGGATTCGAGCTGCTGGATCGCGATGTAGAGGACGACCACCCAGAACGCATCCTTGGGCGAGAGCAGGAGCGCAACGGCCACCGCGGGCACGGCGCTCAGGATCGGACCGTAGATCGGGATGAACTCGAGCAGCCCGGCGATCAGGCCGAGCGCGAGCGCCGCCGGGATGTCCATCAGCATGAGCCCCACCGTCGTGGCCACGCCGATCACGAGCATGTTGATCGCCGTCCCCAGGATCCAGTGCCTGAGGTCCGAGCCCGCCTCCCTGAGCGCCTTCTCGATGTGCGGCCGGGCCCGCGGCGGGAAGAGTCGCGTCAGGCCGTCCAGGTACAGCCGCGCCTCGATCGACAGATAAAGCCCCGCGAACACCACCACGAACAGCCCGAAGACCGCGCCCACCACCGTGTTCAGGAGCGGCAGCGCGCCCGCCACGATGTCCACCGCTTCCCGGCCCAGCCGGTCCTGTAACTGCTCCGCCAGCTCCGGCCGCGGCCGACCCACCTCCCCCGTCACCGCCATGTACTGCGCGCGCGCCCACCGCTCCACGTCCGCGACCGCCTCCGGCAGCTCCCGCCGGATCACCATGAGCTGATCGCGGAGCGTCGGCCACGACAGGAAGAACAGGCCCCCGAGCAGCGCCAGCAGCACGAACAACACCAGCACCGCAGCAACCGCGCGGGGCACGCCGAGCGCCTCGAGACGGTCGACGAAGATCGACAGGAACAGCGCCACCAGCGCCGCGAAGAACGTGACGAAGAGCAGGTCCCGCCCCAGCCAGAGCAGGTGCGCGAGCGACCAGAGGCCGATCACCACCAGCGTCGCCTTCGCGACGAAGGCGATCGTCAATCCCCGGCCGGCACCTCCGTTCCTGCCCGACACCTGCCACAACGGTCGCCTCCCGCGCTCTACCAGGCTTCGCGACAGCAGGGGGCACGGCCCGTGCCACCACCCCCGGCCGAGATGACCATGGCGCCGTCCCGGAAGGTGGCTTATCGTTCGCCTGATCGCAGGGAGACGCGCGGGGGCGAAAAACCGAAGATCTCCCGAAACACCCCTCCCCCACACGGGGTAACATCTCCCGTGTGAACGCGCATCGGGACCGCACCAGAAAGGTGGATTGGGATGAGTCGCTCGCTGAACAAGGTGATGCTGATCGGGAACGTCGGGTCCGAGCCCGAGATCCGGACGACGGCATCGGGAACCAAGATGGCCAAGGTGTCGCTGGCCACGAACCGGACGTTCACCGATCGGTCCGGACAGCGGCAGGAGAAGACGGAATGGCACCGGCTGACCTTCTGGGACCGGCTGGCCGACATCGTCGAACAGTACGTCCACAAGGGGGACCGGCTGTACGTCGAGGGCCGGATCGAGTACTCGCAGACGGAGGACGACCAGGGCGGCACGCGCTACTGGACGGACATCGTGGTTCGGGAGCTGGTGCTCCTGGGGCAGGGCGGTGGCGGCGGCGGAGGCGCCGACTTCGACGCCTCCGACCGCGGGTCGCGCGGCGCGCCGCGCCGCCAGCCGGCTCCGGCACCCACGCCGTTCGACGACGAGGACGACGATTTGCCGTTCTGAGACAGGGTAATTCTTCGGTGTACATTTGACACCAGGGATATCTCGTCACCGCAATGCCTGCGGGGCCCGGAATAGCTGCGGCCCCGTGGGCATTTATGTCCTCTCCTTGTGAAATATCAGCCTAG
>CAYPGK010000097.1:0-10683 GCA_964410055.1 uncultured Gemmatimonadaceae bacterium
CGATCACCTTTCCGTACATCATGTGGTGGCCGAGACCACAGAACTCGTGGCAGATCAGCAGGTGCTCGCCCGGTTCGTCGAAGGTGTACGTTGCCCTCGAGACCTGGCCGGGGACGAGCATCATGTTAACGCGCGTTCCGTCAATGGCGAAGCCGTGCAGCACATCGGTCGCGGTGGCGATGAAGGTCACCTCGGCGCCGGCGGGGACGCGGATCTCGTTGGGCGTGTACGACCACGCCTGGCCGATGACGACGGCCTCGTAGCGCCCCGGCGCGACCTCGCGCACGCCGGGCTGGTCGAAGGGCGGCGTCGTCCGCACCGCGGCCGGATCGATCGACTCGACGTGCCCGTGCACGTGGATGTCCATGGCGAAGGCGGAGTAGAAGAGCGCGGCCAGGAACCCGATGAGGAGCGCGCCGGTGACCGCGAGGACCGCCTTCTCGTACTTGTGGATTTGCATCGCCTCACCTCTCGAGAAGCATCAGGTAGACGGTGATCCACAACCCGACCATGACGAGGAGGAAGAGGATCATGAAGAAGACGGTGCCTACGGGCGCCTCCTCCTCCTCGTGGGGTCCGGCGATCGTGGACGGTTCGGCGGCCGCGTCATCGGCCGTCGCTGCCGGCGTTGCCGGCCAAGGCGTGCCTTTCATGTGAGCTCTCCGTGGAACCGACGGGAACATTTGGCGACGTCGCGCCTCACCCCTCGCGCTCTTCCAGCCGCACGATCACCCGGCCGATGTAGGCGAGCATTGCGAGCAGCAGGACCAGGAGCGCGCCGGCGAGGGTGAGTCGCCCCCAATCGGGCCGTCCGAGCAGGGCCTCACTGATCTGGTGCCAGATGTAGAACACCATCGGCCCTCCAGCGACGATGGCACCGATGAGCACGCCGACGATCCTGTCCATGCGAGTTCCTCCCTTCCTGGTTTCCGGGGCGCACGACGTGTCGTGCGCCTAGGATGGCGTCGCGGAACGCGTTTGTCTGTCGGGAGTTGCTTGAAGTTGCGTCGGGGAAGCGCCTGATGGCGTGGCGGGAAATCCCCCATAGCACGTGGGGAAATTCCCTACGCTCGCATCACGGTCGGGTCGGCGGGTCGGGCGTGGGCGTGCCGCGCGCGGGTGGGGCTATGGACGCGGACGGGATTGGAGTTGGCGGTGCGGGCGGGGGCGTGGGGTGGAGGCCGGACGGCGCCGCGAGGGCGGGGGCACGGCGCGCATCCCGCCTTGCGACGTCGCGTTCGAGGGCATGGAGCCAAGCGCCGGCGAGCGCGATCGCGGCTACGACGTAGACGACGCCGACGGGGACCCACATGATCAGCCCGCCGAGCTGCTGATCCTCCAGCGCCGTGAGCCCCCACGACGCCGCGGTCCGCTCGTACGCGGGGAACCACGGCGTGGTCGAGAAGGTGAGGAGCGCGCTCAGCACGCTGCCGTGGATGGCGGTGGTGAAGATGTAGGGGATGCCCGCCGCCCGTGCGACGGCCGCGCCTCCAAGCCGGTGGATCGGCACCCACCAGAAGAGGAGCGCGGTCAGGAAGAAGCTGGCGTGCTGGGCGAGGTGGACGGCATCGGATCGGATCGTCGCCTGGAAGAGCGGCGGCGCGTGCCAGCCCCAGAGCGCGGCGGCGTGGAGCGTCCATGCGACGACGGGGTGGGTGAGGCGGCGCCACGCGCCGCGCAGCGGTCCGGAGCCGAGCGCCCGCGCGACGCGTCGTCGCCAGGCCGGCGGGAGCGCCCAGAGCCATGGCGCGAGCGGCCGGGCCAGTACGAGGAGCGGCGCGGCCACGACCATGAGCACGACGTGCTGGAGCATGTGCGCGGAGAAGAGTGCGGAGCCGAGCGCGTCGAGGGGCGAGATGAGGGCGACCACTAGGGCGAGGAAGCCGACGGCGAAGGCGGCGGCGTTCCGGGCGTGGCGTCGCCGTCCGGGGCCGCTGCGCCGCCACAGGCGTCGCATCCCGACCAGGTAGCCGGCGGCCGCGAGGGCGAGGCCGGCGAGCTCGAGCGGCTCCAGGCTCCACGCACGCCAGAGGTCGTGGGGCGCGGGCGGGCTGCCGTCGTGCGCGTGGGCGAGGGCCGGGATGAACGCAGAAGCCGCGGCCGCGAAGGTCACGGCATCACCGCTGTGCGCGAGGGTGTGCGTGTGCCTCGGCTCGGCCGTCACGGAGCCGCTCGCCGAGCGCCGCCTGGGGGAGCGCCGCCACGAATCCCGCGCCGGCGCCGCGGACCGTCGTCGAGAGATCCATGGAAAGACTCCCGGTACCGGGTCGACCGAAGGTACGCCCGATCGCGGGAGGTGCAGATGGCGAGCCAGCGTGCGGCCGGCCTCGCGCGGCGGTGAGGCAACGAGACGCCCGTGCCTCGATCGCCCGGCACGGCGATCGAGGCACGGGCAGCCCGACGCTCGGGCGGCGGCGTCCTTACGCCCCCGCCCTCAGCCGCTTGAAGTATTCGAAGGCGTCGAAGCCGTTCGGATCGACCTCGTAGTACGTGCCGCGCGAGAAGCGGCCGGTCGTGGGGAAGTAGGGCGGCGGTTGGGTGGCGCCGCACTTGTCGTAGCTGTAACGCTTGATGTAGCCGGTGATCCGGTTCCCGCTCTGCTGCTGGCCGACCGGGCCGCGCGTTTTCTGGATGACCCCGCCGGTCAGATAGAGACAGCCGCGCCCGACGTCCCTCCCGTCACACGGGTTCTCTCGGTCCGGACCGGTATTGAACCGGTCGACCGTGAAGGTGTTGAGGGTGAGGATGAATGCGTCGATGTGGACCCCTTCCGGCGAGTCACGGTCGTATCGGACGTAGTTGCTTCCGGTGCCGCGCCGCCACGGCGAGTTGAGCGGCGTGTACGCGACGATGACATCGCCGCCGGCGACGAGGCCGAGCAGGTCCTCGCACGTCCCTTGTGCCGGGTCGATGGTGTACTCGATGTCATCGGCGATGATGATGTTCCCCGTCGCGGCCACGGTCACGCGCCCGCGGACGTTTCCTGCCACGGCGACGTCGCCGTCGACGTAGATCACGCCCTTGAAGTCCGGGTTCAGCTCGCGGCTGATCGGGAAGAGGTACTGGCGGTCCTCACGGGTGAGGAACGGGCTCACCGGCCCGGGCCACGGGAGCCACCGGCCGAGGTTCAACGTGTCCCGTTCCAGGAACCGGTTCCCATTCAGCGGCTCCGAGCCGCCGAAGAAGCACGCCCGGTCATTGTTGGTCACCGATGCGACCCAATCGTCGCTTCCGGACGTCCCATGGTCCCGAGCGGCGACGAAGAGGCCGTTGCTGTGCCAGTGCCCGCAGTTCCGCGAGTTGCGCAGGTTCCCCTCCGGCGCGCCTGCCACGACCCATTCCGAATTCGACGACTGGTAGACGCGGATGAACCCTTCCTCGCGGCCGTCGCCGTCCACGTCGAGGGAGATGAACTCGATGCGCGTGGTTGCGCGGCCCCAGGGCGCGGTGCGGTCGCCCGTGAAGCTGGTGCGTCCGGCCATCGCCTGGGCGTTCAGCTTCATGAGGTCGGCCATCTCCGGGAGCGGTATCCTGGACGCGTTCGTCGTGTACCCCGCGCGGAAGGTGCCGTGTTGGAGCCCGATGATCGTGCCGGCGGTCGAGACGGGGCCGAAGAACGTCGCCTTCGTGGAGCTGATCTCGATGTTGTCGTTGGAATGGAGCGGCCCCTGGATCTGGTCGCCGCCGCCGAAGACGATATTGTCGCCCTCGCTGTCGGTGAAGTAGGCGAAACGCGAGAAGCTCTCCTGGGGCATGTTGAGGCGGCGGACCACCTGGGCGCCGCCCTGGTCGCGGGCGACGCTGACGACCGCGCCGGTGATGCCGTACTCGCCCGAGATCACGCCGAGGGGGCCGACGTACGTCGTGCGGCGGACGCCGGGGATCACGTTGCCCGCCTCGTCGAGGACCTCCGCGTCCGATTCCAGCAGCGCGATGCCGGTGTCCGGGTAGAGCGAGGGGTCCGCGTTCAGCCGGGCGCGGCCGAGCTCGACCCCTGCATCGGCGACGCGGCTGAGCTTCCCCTGACGCTCGTAATAGCTGGAGATGAGCGCCGTGTTCATCCCGATCGTCGCCGCGGCGGCGGCGAGCCCTGCCGCGGCGAGCGTAACGATCAGAACGAGGGCGAGTGCAAAACCTTCACGCCGTGAATCGATTGCGTGTCTGATCCCGTTCATGGCGCGCTCCTCAAGGTATAGGCATCGGCGCCGTCTGCCACACCCGAACCGGCGCCGACAGATTCGGCGTGCAGTCCTGCGCGGCGACCCGGTACTCGTATGTGGCCCCCGGTTCGACTTTCAGATCCCGGAACACGTACTCGTCACTCCCGGCCGCGATGCTACGATAGGGTTCGGCGCTCTCGGGCTCGCTGACGAGCTCTCTCCATATGACGTAGCGGATGACGTCGCGCTCGCCGGCCTCCTCGTCGACGGCCGGACCCCACGTCAGTTCGATCGCAGGCGCTCCGTCCACGATGCGTGGCTGCGCTGTCACCGTCCGCTGGAAGATCGGTGGCGATCCGCATGTCTGCTCGGTCTGGAGCCCTGCGTTCGGGAAGCGGATCACCGTTGAGACCGCACGCCCAGCGCCGGCGCCACGGCTGGACGAGGCCAGGTTCACGCGAACGCCGCGAACCCGGTCGATCATCGAGGCCGGCAGCGTGTCGTCCGGCGCGAGGTGGGCCGAGGCCGAATGAGCCATGGGCAGGTTTGCGGCCGAGATCGGCGTGACCGTGCCAACCATGCCGGCATCGTCCGTCAACCCGAGAAACTCGAAGAAAGGCCGGCCGCCCATTCGGTAGAGCCCGCGGGCGACGACCTCCGGCGGCTGTGCGTTGACCTGGCGGTACAACACGAAGTCGCTCGTGTCCGGCGTCGTGCTGTCGGGCGCGAAGAAGAAGATCAGCAGCTCGGCGAAGCTCGGCTGGCCGCCCATGTATCGATACGTCGAGTCCGGATAGGAGAACGCAGACCCGGGGATCGTGACCGGAGTGCGTGAAGTGAGTGCGGCGACCACTTCATCCGGCGCATCCGGGTCGTAATAGACCGCGGCCGGATCGTTCTCCAGATTCGACGCGTAATCCGCGTTCACCGCGATCACGTGATCATCGGCGTAGACCATGAACGGCTGGCCCTGCGCCAGATTGGTGCCCGTGGTCCGCAGGTCGCGCTCCAGCATCGACGCGGCGTGATGCAGGTTGCGCATCACCTCCGCCCGCGCCGCGCCCGTGCCGAACGCCCGCTGCTGCGCGGCAATGAAGCTGAGCGTCGTCGCGACCACGACCGCCAGGACGATGAGCGAGACGAGCAGCTCGAGGAGCGTGAAGCCGGGGCGCGCCTCGAGCGCGACCCGCGCGGCCCCGGAACCCTCACGCCGGACACCCCATCGCAATTCACCTGCGCATCGAGCGCCACCACCCTGGCCCATCATCGCGGGGACACCGTAACGGTTCGGGAAACTGGACTCTTCAGGCGCGACGACCGCACGGTCACCGTGACGATCTTGTAGTCGAGCACGCGCCCGTTCTGCTGCGGCTGGCGGACGTGTCGGATCTTCGTCTCGCGCGTCGCGCCGGGGAGCGAGGCGAGACCGGATTCCGTGCCTGCGTAGCGGACTTCCAGAGAATCGTAGACGGGGTCGATCAGGACCCAGCCGACCTTCTCCTCTACCAGATGCAACGCGGTGAGGCGATCCGCGCCCTCGTACGACATGCGGTTGAGACGCGCCGTCGCACCGCCCAACCCGAGGCCGACGACCGCGAGGATCACCATCGCGACGAGCAGCTCGACCATGCCGAACCCGTCGGCCGCCGCCGGCCGCCCCCGGGCGGCCCCCGGATCCACCGCCCGCATCACAAGCGCTCCCACCCGCGCCGCGTGTGACGCCACCACGTCACCCGACCCGTGCCACGGTCCACCTCGATCGCCCGAACTTCTTCCCGGCGGTCCGGACCCGCCCTCACCGAACGCAGGTAGAGCCCGCCCCATTCGCTCGCGCTCCCGTTACGGTGGAACACCAGCTCCGGCGCATCATTTCGCTCCCGGAACGTCGCCGCGTCACCGCCGAAGTGCAGCGCCGGCGCGGGACCGCGCCCGAACGCCATCGCCTCCGGTACCTGCCAGACCACGAACGGCTCGTCCTCGCTCCGGAGGCCGTCGCCGTTCCGGTCCTCGATCACCTCCAGCAGACCCGCGACCGTGTCGATCCGGACCAGGACGTCGTGCTGGCGCATCACCGCCTTGTTCTGCGCGGCGAGCAGCGTGAATCCCAGCTCTCGCATCGCGGCGTCCAGCCGCATCTCCATGACGTTCACGGTCCTGACCGCGAAGCCGGCCAGGATCCCGATCATCGCCATGACGATCAGGACCTCGGGAAGCGTGTACCCGTTCGGCTTTACCTTTCGCATGAGCAACTCGCCGTGCCCCCATGGCAAACGACCCCCGACGGCCGGTCGAGGCCGCGGTGCCGGTCGAATTCGCTTCGTTATGAGACAGGAGCAGGTCGGGTGACGGGTATTCGGGGGGAGCAGGCTTCCAATCAGACGCAGTCGACCCGATTAGGCAAGTGCCTTTCGGCAAACCGTCGCATTTCGTCGGTCAACGGCATCCACGTCGCGGTGGTCGCGGGTGAATGAACGGGGCTATATTGGCCGGCGGCACGGACGGGGAGGGGCATCGGTCCGCCGCTGGACGGAATCCGGAGGCGCTAATGTCCGAACGCGAAGGCACGGCGCGGGGTTGGGTCGGGGTGTCGGTCGGCGCGGGTGGCGTGGCGGCCGCCCTGGCGGCGTTGGTGCCGTGGCTTGCGGCCGATGGGGTGGGGCGTGGAGCGGTTGCGAACGCGGCTCTGCTGCTCGGGCCGCTGTCCTCGGGTGCGGGCGCGTTCGCGGCGTTGCGGGTGGCGTCGGATGCGCGGGTGCGGCGAGCGTGGCTGTACCTGGCGCTGGCGTCTGCCGCGGCGGCGTTAGGTCAGGCGGCGTGGGCATTCCGGGAGGTGGTGCGGGGGGAGGCGGTGCCGTTCCCGTCGGAGGCTTTCGGTGCGTTCGTCGCATTCCACGTCCTCTTCGCCGTTGCTCTGGTCGTGGTGCTGCGTCCGGCGCGCGATCCGCGCATCGCGCTCGAGATCGCGTTCGACGGCGTCCTCGTCCTGCTCGTCGTCGTGGCGTTCGGGCTCCGCTTCGTGCTCGAGCCGCCGCTGGTGAAGGGGTGGATCACGCTCGAGCAGGCGTCGGCGATGATCGTCGGGCAGGTGGCGACGGCGGGATCCACTCTCTTCGCGCTCCTGCTCCTGGTCTGGCGCGACACGGAGCTGCCGGCCGCGGTCGTCCGCGCGCTCGCGCTCGCGGCCGGGCTCTTCCTGGTGCTGAACGCGGCGGTCGCGCTGGGCGCGGACCCGAGGCCGGACCGATCGGGCGATATCATCGATTTGCTCTGGCTGGCGGGCTGGTTCGCGTTGGCGTGGGCGGGGTGCCGCGCGGCCTCGAGGCCCGGCGCTCCGGCGTGGACGCAGCGGCGCGACGGGATCGCCCGTCGCATCCGTCATGCGATCGTGCCGGCGGTCACGCTGCTCTTCGCAGCCGGGGCGATCGACGCGGCGCGGCGTCCGTACTTCACCCGTGGCTCGGCGGTGGTCTTCGCGGCAGTAGGGGTCATGATCGCGGCGCGCGCGGTGAACGCGCTGGCGGCCACGGAGCGCGAGGCGGAGCGGCGGCGCCGCGCCGAGGCGGCCGCGTACCGTGCGCAGTTGGGCGCTCTGGTATCCAGGCTCCGGCCGCACTTCGTGCTGAACACGCTGAACGTGATCGCGGCGCTGGTCCGCCAGGGCGCGCCCACGGCGGAGGCGTCGATCGTGCGCCTTGGCAGCGTGCTCCGCCACACGTTGGGCGGCAGCGGCGCCGAGCGTATCGAGCTGAGGCGCGAGCTGAGCGTGACTGCGGATTACCTGCACCTCGAGCGTCTGCGTCACGGCGACCGGCTGCGGACGCGCATCGCCGCCGATCCCGATGCGCTCTCCGTGCTCGTCCCGCCGTTCGTGCTCCAGCCGCTGGTCGAGAACGCGGTGCGGCACGGCGTCGCGCGAAAACCCGAAGGCGGCTGCGTGCGCGTGCGCGTACGGCTCCGCGACGGCACGCTCGTCCTCGACGTCGCCGACGATGGCGCCGGCGCCGATCGCTCGCAGTTGCACCGCCCGGCGGGGTTGGGGCTGCGAGGCGTGCGGGCGCAGCTCCGGTCGCACTACGGCCGCGCCGCCCGGATGCGGATCCGCACGGCGCCAGGACGAGGTTTCGCCGTTAGGATCGCCTTCCCCGCCACCACGACGTGAGGAGCGACATGTCCATCAAGACCCTGATCGTCGAGGACGAGCCGCTGGCCCGGGAGCGGCTCGGCGCGTTCGTCGCCGCCCACGGCGACCTCGCCCTCGTGGGCGAGGCGGTCGATGGGGAGGCGGCGATCCGGATGATCGACACCCTGCGCCCCGACCTCGTCTTCCTCGACGTCGCCATCCCCGGCCCCACGGGGATCGAGGTGCTCCAACGCACGCGCCACCGTCCGGACGTCATCTTCACGACCGCGTACGACCAGTACGCCGTCGGCGCGTTCGACCTCGGCGCCGTCGACTACCTGCTCAAGCCGTATTCGGAGGAACGCTTCCGCAAGGCGATACATCGGCTGCTGCGACGGCGCAGCGATGAGGCGAAGAGGAAGGAGCGCGTCGTCGAGACGGCGGCGGCCGCGGGGGCACGCGTGGGCGCGGTGGCCCCCGGCCTCCTCGCCGCCGACGCCGCCCGCCCCCTGCGCCGGCTCTTCGTCCCCGACCGCAAGCGGAGCGTGCCGCTCCCCGTTTCCGAGATCCGTCGCCTCGAGGCCCGGGACGACTATGTGGCCGTCTACGACGGACACCGCGCGTACTTGATCCGCGCGCGACTGCGCGAGCTCGAAGCGCGGCTCGATCCCGAGGACTTCGTGAGGGTTCACCGCTCCCACATCGTCAACCTGGAGCACGTCAGGGCGATACTCCCCCACGACGGCGGTCGCCTGCTCCTCGAGATGTCGGACGGTGCCCGGATCGTGGCGAGCCGGTCGCACACGGCCACGCTGCGAAAGCGGATGGGGTGAGGCGCGCGGACGCCCGGGCCGGAGCCTACGAACCGCCCTCGGCCGCAAGGGCGTCGAGCTCCGGCCCGGTCAGCCGGTAGACGGTCCACTCGTCCATCGGCCGCGCGCCGAGGGAGCGGTAGAAGCGGATCGCCGGCTCGTTCCAGTCCAGGACGAACCACTCCATGCGCCCGCAGCCGCGCTCCTTCGCGATCGCCGCCAGGTGCGCGAGCAGCCGCCTCCCCACCCCGCGCCCACGCACCTCGGGGCGCACGAAGAGGTCTTCCAGGTACAGACCCGGCTTGCCCAGGAAGGTCGAGTAGTTGTGGAAGTAGAGGGCGAACCCCACCGGTTCGCCCTCCAGCTCGGCGAAGACGACCTCCGCATACGGCCGCGGTCCGAAGAGCGTCTGCCTGATCTGCTCCTCCGTGGCCACCGCCTCGTGGCGCAGCTTCTCGTATTCCGCGAGCTCGCGGATGAAGTGCAGGATCAGCGGGACGTCGTCCTCTGTCGCGGGACGGATCCGCAGCGGTGCGCCATCCTTCATCAGACCGGCCAGGCCTCGCCGTTGTAGCACATCTCCCAGAACATCCACTCGTAGCGGCTCGAGAGGACGAAGATGTCGGTCAGCCGCTTCTTCTTCTCCGCGCTCACGCCCTGCCCGAGCTGCTCCATCTTCTCCTTCAGCCACTGCGCCGCCTCGGCGAACTCCACGGACGAGTACATCGCGATCCAGTCGGCGTAGCGCTGGTCCGCGGGCGCAGCATCCGCACGGGCCAGGCTCTGACCCACGTACGCGTAGCCCCAGGCGCACGGGAGGAGCGCCGAGGTCAGGTCGGCCAGGTCCCCGTCGGCCGCGGTCCGGACGAGGAAATCCGTGTACGCCCGGTTGGTCGGCCACATCTCCTGCGCCTCGAGCTCCTCGTGGGAGATCCCGAAACGCTCGGCGTACTTGCGGTGCAGCCCCATCTCCACGTTCAGGAGCAGGTCCAGCACACGGGCGTACCAGCCCATCGTTTCGAGATCGAGCGCCTTAGTAACCGCCCACGCAGAGATACGGGAGTATTCGCGGAGGTAGACGTAGTCCTGACGGACCCAGTTCTTGAACCGCGCCTCCTCGAGCGTCCCGTCGCCCAGGCCGCGGACGAAGGGGTGCTCGAGCTGCGCGTCCCAGATCGATCGGACGGCTTCGAAGAGATGCGCTGTGAAGGGGCCCGCGCTCTCGAACGCGGAGGCAGGAACGACACGACTCTCGACCGTGCTCATCTCGCGATCCTCCTCTGGCGGCTGGCGCCGCCCTGAAGACGGCCGACGAGAAAGCCTTCCTCTCGTCGGCGAATGGTATGGACGCGACGATGGGAAGGCTGGAGGCCGAGCCCGCCACGACTCCCTGCGC
This sequence comes from uncultured Gemmatimonadaceae bacterium, assembly GCA_964410055.1. GTDB lineage: Bacteria > Gemmatimonadota > Gemmatimonadetes > Longimicrobiales > RSA9 > CALBZE01. The sequence goes on from CAYPGK010000097.1 coordinate 10,489, forward strand.
CGGCATTACCCGGATCAGGTTCCTGGGGTATGATCTCAGCCGGCGACCGCCCGCCAGCACCCCCGTCGTCGCGGGGATCTTAGGCCGGCGGGGGCGGTGGGGCAAGGGCGGGGGGTGCAGGGAGTCGGGTCTTGGGTCCTAGGTCTTGGGACTTGGGTTTCAGGTGTCGGGTGGCGGGAACCATGTTTGGATGGG
>CAYPGK010000098.1:0-213 GCA_964410055.1 uncultured Gemmatimonadaceae bacterium
CCGCTCCAACTCCCATGGCAGCGGCTCAACGCGCACCTGCACAGGCACGCCCGCCACAAGTCCGGCCCAAGGCGCATCGGCGCTGGCGGCTCAGTGCGCACCGGCACGCCCCCGTCAACCCCCCCCACCCCCCGCCACCCTTTGTCGCGACCCCCCCCCGTGGCAGCCCCCCCCCCCCCCCCCCCCCCCCCCCCCCGCCCCCCCCCCCCACCC
>CAYPGK010000098.1:223-10582 GCA_964410055.1 uncultured Gemmatimonadaceae bacterium
CCGCGCCACGATTGGTCGCTCGCCCCGCGCTTGCGAGCCCCCGCTCCACCCCTCGCCGCCCCCCTGGCCCACGACCTGCACCCCGCCCCACCGCACGTCCCCGACGAACGCGACGCCCCGGACCGCGATGCCGACGCCTGCACGGCGGACCCAGGACCGATCCAACGACGACGCCGTCCAGTGGTTCCTCCTCTCGCCGGATGACGCGTTGCGGCGCCTTGGCGTGGACCCCGAGCACGGGCTCTCGACGGAGGAGGCGCGGCGTCGCCTGGAGCGCCACGGCCCGAACGAGCTGCCGCGGACGGCGGGCCCGAGCGCCTGGCGGATCCTGTGGAGCCAGTTCGCGTCACCGCTGATCGTGGTGCTGATCGTCGCGGCGCTGATCTCGGCGGCGACGTGGTTCTTCGAATCCCCGCGTGACCTCCTCCCTTACGACGCCCTCGTCATCCTGGCGATCGTGGTGCTGAATGCGGTGCTCGGATTCGTACAGGAGTACCGCGCCGAGCGTGCGGTGGAGGCACTGGAGGAGCTGACGGCGCCGGAGGCGCGGGTGCGGCGCGACGGTGACGAGCGCGAGGTCCCGGCGTCCGAGCTGGTTCCCGGCGATATCCTCCTCCTCGCCGCGGGCGACCGCGTCGCCGCCGATGCCCGGCTCCTCGAGGTCCATACGCTGAGGGCCGACGAGGCGCCGCTCACGGGCGAGTCGGTTGCGGTGAGGAAGCGGGTCGAGGCGCTGGACGACCCCGCCACGGAGGTCGCCGACCGCAAGAACATGGTGTTCATGGGGACCGCGATCACCTATGGCCGCGCGACCGCGGTCGTGGTCGAGACCGGCGCGGGCACCGAGATGGGCGGGATCGCGGCGCTGCTCCAGCACGCCGGCGACAAGACGACGCCGCTCCAGAAACAGCTCGCGCGGGTCGGCCGGCAGCTCGGTGCGGTCGCGCTCGGCGTCTCGCTCGTCGTCGTCGCCGTCGGACTCCTCCGGGCGGCGAGCTTCGCACTGGACCTACTGCTTCCGATGTTCCTCTTCGGCGTGGCGCTCGCGGTGGCGGCGGTCCCCGAGGGGCTGCCGGCGGTCGTCACCGCATCGCTCGCGCTCGGCGTGCGTCGCCTGGCGCAGCGGCACGCGATCGTGCGGCGCCTGCCCGCCGTCGAGACGCTCGGCAGCGCCGACGTGATCTGCACCGACAAGACCGGCACGGTCACACGCGGCGAGATGACCGTGCGGCGGATCCTCCTCGGCTCGGACCGCGAGGTCCGTGTGACCGGCGTCGGGTACGCCCCGGAAGGGGAATTCCGTGAAGGCGACGCCCCGGCGCCGTCGGCCGCCGCGAAAGCCTCCGCGCCGGCGCACCCGGCCGCCGACGAGCGCCCCATCGACCCCGCTCGCGACCCCACCCTCCTGCGCCTGCTCCGCCTCGGCGCGCTGAACAACGACGCGCGCCTGGTCGAGGAGGACGGGGACGGCGGCGCCCCGCGCTGGCGGATCGACGGCGACACGACGGAGGGCGCGCTCGTCGTCGCCGCGCGGAAGGCGGGGCTCGACGAAACGCGCCTGCGCGAGGAGTTCCCGCGGGAGGAAGAACTCCCCTTCAGCGGCGAGCGCAAGCGCATGACCACGATCCACGTGCTCGACGGCGTGCGCACCGCAATCGTGAAGGGCGCGCCGGAGGTGGTGCTGGACCGGTGTTCGAGGGTGCGGGTGGTCGCCTCCGGTGCCCATGGTGATGCGCGCGCCCAGGACGGCTCTGCCCTCGACACCCGCGCGATCGATGTCCGCCATCACGTCGATGCACCCCATGCCGATGCGCCTCCAGCCGATACGCGCCCCCTCGACGACGCCACCCGCGCCGCGATCCTCGCCCGGAACGAGCAATTCGCCGCCGACGCGCTCCGCACCCTCGCCGTCGCCTCCCGGGTCCTGCCGGAGGACGTGGAACTGGACGACCCGGACGCCGTCGAGCGGGATCTCGTCTTCGAGGGCCTCTTCGGGATGCTGGACCCGCCGCGGGCGGAGGCGGGCCCGGCGGTCGCCGAGGCGCGGCGGGCGGGGATCCGGACGGTGCTCGTCACGGGCGACCACGTCCTCACTGCCCGCGCCATCGCCCGGCAGGTCGGCGTGGCCGGGGAAGACGCGCCGGTCCTCGCGGGGCGCGACGTCGCGGCGATGGACGAGGACGAGCTCGCACGGCGCGTCGAGGAGGTGAGCGTCTACGGTCGCATGGGGCCCGAGGAGAAGATCCGGATCTTGCGCGCGCTGAAGAGGCGGCGCCGCACCGTCGCCATGACGGGCGACGGCGTGAACGACGCGCCGGCGGTCAAGGACGCGGACATCGGCGTGGCGATGGGGGTGTCGGGGACGGACGTGACGCGTGAGGCGAGCGACATCGTCCTCACGGACGACAACTTCGCCACGATCGTGACCGCGATCGCCGAGGGACGCCGGGTCTTCGACAACATCCGCGCCTTCACGCGCTACCTGCTCTCGGCGAACGCGGGCGAGGTGCTGACGGTGTTCGCGGCGGTCATGCTGGCCAGCGTGCTCGGGCTCGCGCCCGAGGGCGAGCTCTTCCTCCCGCTGCTCCCCGCGCAGATCCTGTGGATCAACCTGGTCACGGACGGGCCGCCGGCGCTCGCGCTCGGGATGAGCCCGGCGGTTCCCGAGCAGATGCGTCGCCCGCCGCGCCCGCCGGGCGAGCCGGTGATCCACCGGCCGATGTGGATCCTGATCGGGACGGTCGGCGTCGTGATCATGCTGGGCACACTCTTCGTGCTGGACGCCTACCTCCCGGGCGGGCTCGTCCACTTCATGGGCACCGGTGGCGGGGACGCGGCCGCGTACCGCTACGCGCGCACGGCGGCGTTCACGACGCTGCTCATGTTCGAGATCTTCGACGTCTTCAACTGCCTGAGCCAGACGGAGAGCGTGTTCCGGAGCCGCGTGCACCGCCACCCGTGGCTCCTGGGCGCCGTCGCGTTGAGCCTGCTGCTGCACTGCGCCGTGGTGTACTGGGCGCCGCTCCAGAGGGCGTTCGACACGGTCCCGCTCGCGCTCGCGGACTGGTTCCTCGCGGGCGGGGTCGCCGCCTCCGTGATCGTGGCGGTGGAGCTGCTCAAGCGCACGCCGCTCGTGCGCACGCCGCCACGTCTCACCGGTCCAGATCCGCGCGCACCGTATGGAGCAGCGCCGGGGGCTTCCCGAGCGTGAAGAGGTAGGCGGCCATGTCGATCGCATCGTCGGCGGTCACGCCGAGGTTCGGCATGACGGTGCCCGGCTCGATCCCCTGCGGGTTGACGATCCAGGCGACGAGTTCTTCGGGCGTGTTCAGCACCGTCCCCGCGATGAAGTGGCGCTCGCCGAACCTCACCAGCGGGGGGCCGACCTGGCCGCGTGCGTTCTCCACGCCCGGGATGACGTGGCATGCGCCGCAGCCGTACGTCGCCATGAGTCCGCGGCCGCGCTCCGGATCCCCTCGCGTGACGAGCAGGCGCAGACCGCGGTCGTCGTCCTCGAGCCACTGTACGTCGGGCGGGAGCGGCGTGCCGTCGTCGAGCGAGCGGACCATCGCCTCGTACTCGCGACGCGACAGGCGCACCTGCCGCCGCAGATAGGCGACCACGGCCCAGATCTCATCGTCTTCGAGTGCGATGGAGAAGGAGGGCATCCCCGTCAGCTTCAGGCCGTTGCGCGTGATCCAGAACAGCTCGCCGTCGGACCATTCCGAGACCTCGATCGCCAGACGCGGCGCCGTGGGGTTCAGCCCCCTGCCGATGACCTCGCGGTCGGTCCCGGGCGAGCCGTGGCAGACGGCGCAGAGCTGCCGATAGCGTACGAGCCCCGCGCGGACGAGCGCCGGGTCGGAGAGCGGCGGCGCCTCGATCCCCCTCGCGTGACGCCGCACGGAACTCTGCTGGAGCGTCGTCAGGACCCGCACCACGAAGTCGTAGTGCGACTCGTTCGCCGCGATGTCGTAGACGCCCGAGTAGACCACGGTCGCCGCCGCCATGACCGCGGCCACGGAAACCGAAACGACGGCCCAGAACAGGCACTTGATCGCGAACCTCACGACGACGACTCCCATGCGAGCCGGGATCGGGGCGAGAGCCGGAAGATGAGACGCCAGGCGCGGTGCACGGCGCGTGCCAGTTGGCCAGGCGCCACCACGAGCGATGCTCGCGGCATGCGGGACGTGTCGGGGCGTATGGGCCCGTGAGCTGGCCCCGGGTCCAGCTCTTGCAACCGCCGCCCCGCCCATGCGGGCGGGCACCGGCCCGTTCGCGCCCCACCCCGATCCGACGGCCCGATGGACCGATCCCGGTGGCCCCAGTCCGCGCTCGCACCCGACGGGCCCGCCGCCCAGGCGATCCTCGACCTGGGCTGGGTCCTCATCGCGCTGTCGGTGTTCGTCGTCCTCCTCGTCACCGTCTCGCTGCTGATCGCGATCTTCCGACGACGCGACTACGAGGCGACGGACGCGCCGCTCCCGGTCACGCCCGATCTCGTGCGCAAGCTGCGCGGTGAACGGAAGAGCGTCGATCCGACGCCGGGCGAGGCGCTGCCGCTGGAGGCGCAGGCGGGCGCGGGGCTCGGCCGTCGCCGCGAGGTCCGGCGCGAGACGCTCCCCGACGACCGCCGCGGCATCCGCTGGATCCTCGCCGGCGGGCTCGGCTTCCCCGTCGTTGTACTCATCCCCCTATTCGTCGTCACCATGCGATCGCTGGCTGTCGTGGTCGCGCGTGACGTCGAGCCCGACCTCACAATCGAGGTCATCGGCCGGCAGTACTGGTGGGAGGTGCGGTACCTAGACGAAGCGGGAAATCGGCTCTTCGAGACGGCGAACGAGATCCACATCCCGGTCGAACGCAACGTGCTGATGCGGCTCCAGGCCGCCGACGTGATCCACAGCTTCTGGGTCCCGCGCCTGGCCGGGAAGCTGGACATGATCCCGGGGAAGGTGAACCTGCTACGCATCCGCGCGGATGCGCCGGGGACGTACCGCGGCCAGTGCGCCGAGTACTGCGGACTCCAGCACGCGAAGATGGCTTTCCTCGTCGTCGCCATGCCGGAGGAGGAGTTCCGCGCCTGGGCGGATTGGCAGGCGCGTCCCGCTGTCGAGCCGGCCGATACGCTGGCCGCACGAGGGCGCGACGTCTTCCTGTCCAAGCCCTGCGGCGCCTGTCACACGATCCGCGGCACCACCACGGGGAGCGCGGACCTCGGGCCGGACCTGACGCACCTGGCCAGCCGGAGCACGCTCGGCGCGCTCGCCATGCCGAACAACCGCGGCCACCTGGGCGGCTGGATCGCGGATCCGCAAGCGATCAAGCCCGGCAACCTCATGCCGGCGGTCCCGCTCACGGCGGAGGAGTTCCGGGCGCTCCTCCACTACCTCGAAGGGCTCCGGTAGGCCTATGGAGACCGGCACCGCGCCCCGGGTCGACACGCACCGGTACTTCGTCGTCGACGAAGACCGCTCCCAGGCCTTCGAGCGCGTGTGGGGCGCCGGTAAGGGCGTGATCGGCTACCTGAAGGAGATCAACAACATCCCGATCGCGCAGCGCTACATCTTCGCCAGCTTCGCCTTCTTCCTCATCGCCGGCGCCTTCGCGCTCCTCATGCGCACGCAGCTCGCGGTGCCGCAGAACGACTTCCTCGACCCGCGCACCTACAACCAGATCTTCACGATGCACGGGACGACGATGATGTTCCTCTTCGTCATCCCGTTCATCGAGGCGGTCGCGAACTACTTCCTCCCGCTCCTCCTCGGCGCGCGCGACCTGCCCTTCCCCCGCATGACGACGCTCGCGCTCTGGACCTACATCTGGGGCGGGCTCTTCATCTTCACGAGCTTCCTCTTCGGCGTCGCGCCCGAGGCCGGCTGGTTCGCCTACGTCCCGCTCAGCAACCGCGAATTCAGCCCGGGGCTCGGGATGGACTTCTGGGACATCGGCCTGAGCGTCGCCGAGATCGCGGCGATGGGCGCGGGCGCCGAGCTGCTCATCGCCATCCTCCGCATGCGCGCGCCGGGCCAGGCGCTGCACCGCATGCCGATCTTCGCCTGGGCGATGCTCGTCTTCGCCTTCATGATCATCTTCGCCTTCACGCCGCTCATCGTGGGGACGCTGATGCTCGAGCTGGACCGGAAGGCGCTGACCAGCTTCTTCGTCCCCGCCGCCGGCGGCGACCCGCTCCTCTGGCAGCATCTCTTCTGGTTCTTCGGGCACCCCGAGGTCTACATCATGTTCATCCCGGCGCTCGGGATGGTCTCGCAGATCGTGCCCGTCTTCACGCGCCGCCCGCTGGTCGGCTACTCGCTGATCGTCATGGCGATGATCGCGATCGGCTTCGTCAGCTTCGGGCTCTGGGTACACCACATGTTCGCCACGGGGCTGAGCCCGACCGCGCTCGGCTTCTTCGCGGCCACGAGCCTGCTCATCGCGATCCCGAGCGGGGTGCAGATCTTCGCCTGGATCGCGACGATCTGGACCGGGCGCCCCGTCTGGAGGACGCCGCTCCTCTACGTCGTCGGCTTCATCCTGATCTTCGTGATGGGCGGCGTGACCGGCACGATGGTGGGCGCCGTGCCCTTCGACCTCCAGGTGCACGACTCGTTCTTCGTCGTCGCGCACTTCCACTACGTCCTGATCGGCGGGGTGGTCTTCCCCTTCTACGCCATGCTCTACTACTGGCTGCCGAAGGTGACCGGGCGGCTCCTCTCCGAGCGGCTCGGGAAGTGGAACTTCTGGCTCATGTTCGTCTCCTTCCACGTCGCCTTCTTCCCGATGCACGAGCTGGGGCTGCTCGGGATGCCGCGCCGCATTTACACCTACGAGGCCGGGCTGGGCTGGGAGACGCTGAACCTGATCTCGTCCGTCGGCGCCTGGGCGTTCGGGCTGAGCGCGGCGCTGATCGTGGTCAACCTGCTGTGGAGCCTGAAACGCGGCACGCCCGCCGGCGCGAACCCGTGGAACGCGGGGACGCTCGAGTGGTGGGAGCCGTCGCCGCCGCCCAACGCGCAGTTCAAGTTCATCCCCTTCGTGCGCAGCCGGGACCCGCTCTGGGACCAGGATTCGCTCGGGCCGCTCCCCGAAGAGGAGTACGAGGAGCGCCTCATGGAGCCGCTCCGCAGCGCGCCGACCCGCTGGCGCGGCGCGGTCATCGTCTCGATGCTCGACGCTCGTCCGATCGCGATCACCCAGATGCCGACCTCGACGATCTGGCCTTTCGTCATGTCGGTCGGCTTCGTCACGACCTTCGCCGGGCTCCTGGTCGAAAACATGTGGATCCTCGGCCCGGGGCTCACGATCATCGCAGTGTCCCTCGTCGGCTGGTTCTGGCCCGACAAGGACCAGGCCGCCGCCCTCGAGGAGATTGGGACCGAGCCCGGCCCCGGCAAGCTCCCCCTCGCCATCGCCGGCCCGATCTCCAACGGCTGGTGGGCGATGCTCGTCTTCCTCCTCGTCATGGCGACCGCGCTCGCCACCTTCATCGCGAGCTACTTCTACCTCGGCGACGGTCCCAACTGGCCGCCCGTCGCGCCGCCGGCACGCCAGGCGACGCTCGCCACCCTCGCCGCCCTCCTCCTCGCCGCGACGACGTACCTCTTCGCCCGCGGCGTGCGGCGGAAGAACCTGACCGCCCGCCGTATCGGCCTGATCGCGACCGCCGCGCTCGCCCTGGCGTTCCTGGTCGTGAGCTACGGCGCGTGGACCGAGCTCGGGCTGCGGGCGCGCGAAAGCGCGTACGCGTCCGCCGTCGTCGTGATCCTCGGCTTCGAGTGGGTCATGGCGCTCGTCCTGCTCGTGCTCGTCGTCGGATCGATCGTCTGGGCGTACACGAAGCCCGGGGACCCGCGCGGAGAAGGGCTGGCGTATCTCGGCGAGCTCCAGGGCTACTTCCTCACAGGGTCCTGGGTCGTCGTCTACATCATCCTCCACCTGCTGCCCCGGCTGTGGTGAGCGGCGCGCGGGGCTCGGCGGGCGGTCGGGGCGGCCCGTGCGACGGATCCGACCGGCGTCACGGCGAGTCTGATCGGAGCGGAAACGAACCCGTCCGGCCCGGCGACGAGCGCCGCGTCGGCGTGGCAAGGCTCGCCTTCGCGGTCCTCGGCTCGCCCATCCTCTGGGCGATCCACTTCAACCTCGTCTACTTCCTGGACACACTCTTCTGCTCCGGCGGCTGGCGAGGAGGCGATGTCGTCGTCATGCTCACCGCGATCCCCTTCGGCGCGGCCTCGGCCGCCTCGGGGATCGTCGCCTACAGGAAGTGGCGCGAGTTGCGCGGGGCGCGCGGCCTCCGAGAAGGGCTGGTCGAGGAAGGCGGACGCAGCAGCGCGCTCCTGATCATGGGCATCGCGGCCTCCGTCCTCTTCACGATGCTGATCGTGCTGGAGTCGTTCGCCCCGATCTACGTGCCGTCCTGCCCGGAGGTCCGGCCATGAGGTGGGGCGGCGCGATCCGGGTGTGGACGGGCGGTGTCGGGGTGCGGGCACGGGCGGGCGGCGCCGGGGCGCGGGCACGGGCGGGCGGCGCCGCGGCGATCCTGGCCTGCATCCTCGTCGCCGCCGGATGCCACGAGGGCGAGGTCGCCGCGCAAATCGCCGTCCCGGGCGGCGATCCCGATCAGGGGCGACGCCTCCTCGACAACTACGGCTGCGGCGAGTGTCACGTGATCCCGGGCGTCGCGGGGGCGACCTCGTGGTCCGCCCCCCCGCTCACCGAGTGGGCCGCCAGGCGCTTCATCGCCGGCACGCTCTGGAACACTCCGGAGAACCTGATGCGCTTCATCATGGACCCGGACTCCGTGGAGCCGGGCACGGCGATGCCGGACCTGGGCGTGGACACCTCGGCGGCGCGCCACATGGCCGCCTACCTCTTCACCCTTCAGCTCGAGGACCCGCTCGGCCCGCCGCACCCGCTCCCGCTCCGGTGGCTGGAGGCGCTGCTCCCCTCCGGGATGCGCCACTGACCGCCCCCGGCACGATCCGCCGCGCGCGCCATGGAACTCCTCGACTTCGCCCGTTACCCGCTCTGGCTCAACCTCGTCCTGACGGGGGTGGCGTCGGTGGCGGTCTGGATCGCCGGCACCCGCCTCACCCGCGAAGCCGACGTCATCTCCAAGCGCACCGGCGCCGGCGAAGCCTTCGTCGGCCTCATCCTCCTCGGCGCGGTCGTCTCGCTCCCCGAGCTGAGCACGTCGATCACCGCTTCGAGGCTCGGAAATCCCGGCTTCGCCGTGAGCACCCTGGTCGGCGGCGTCTCGGCCGTCATGGTCGCCCTCGCCGTCGTCGACGCCCTCTCCCGCGACGAGCCCGTCTCCTCCGACGTCCGCCACCCGATCGTCCTCCTCCAGGGCGCGCTCACCGTGCTCTTCCTCGTCGTCGCCGCGGCCGGCATGGTCGTCGGAGGCGTCGCCGTCTTCGGCGTCGGTGCGTGGTCGATCGCACTCCTCGTGCTCTACCTCCTCTTCGTCCTCCTGGTCAAGCGCTACCAGTGGAGGGAGCCGTGGGTCGCCGGCGAGGAGGTGCGGGCGAGCATCCGGCGGCCTCCGGAAGCCGGGATCAAGGACGAGCGCGACGATCGGGAGCGGGAGCGAGGGCGGGACCAGGGCCAGGATCAAGACCAGGACCGGGATCGGGGCCAGGGCGTGGATCGAGACCAGGACCAGGATCGGGGCCAGGACCGGGATCGTGGCCAGAGCCGGGGCCAGAGTCAGGACCCGGATCAGCACCGGGATCAGGACCCGCCACAGGGCTACGACCGGAAGCAGGACCGGGGCGACGACGCACGCCCGCTCTCACGCGTCATCCTGGCGACCGTCGTTTCCGCCGTCGTCACACTCGCGGCCGGGATCGTGCTCGCCGGCTCCGGCAGCGCCATCTCCGACCAGACCGGGCTCGGCGCCGGGTTCGTCGGGATGCTCATCGGCGGCATCGCCACCTCGCTACCCGAGGCGACGACCTTCTACGCCGCCGTCCGGATCCGCGAATACGAGCTCGCGTTCGGCGACGCGTTCGGCACCAACCTCTTCTCCACGATGGCGATCTTCTTCGCCGACCTCGCCTACGATGGCGGCCCGATCCTGGTCGAGGCCGGCAGGTTCGGCATTTTCGCGATCCTCCTCGGCATCGCGGTCAATGCGACCTACCTGGCCGGATGCATCGAGCGGCGCAATCGGAAGGTGCTGGGGATGGGGGTGGATTCGTTGGTGGTTATTGCGGTCTATGTGGGTGGGTTGGTGGTGTTGTATGGGATGAGGTGAGGGGGTTGGGGCTCAGGTGCCAGGTACCAGGTGCCAGGTATCAGGTATCAGGTACCAGGTGCCAGGTATCAGGTGTCGGGTTTCAGGGGGGGCAG
>CAYPGK010000099.1:0-10513 GCA_964410055.1 uncultured Gemmatimonadaceae bacterium
TGTTCGTCGCCATCCCGACCGCGATCCCGGAGCTGCCGTTGACCAGCAGGTTCGGCAGCTTGGCCGGCAGGACCGCCGGCTCCTTGCGCTGGCTGTCGAAGGTGTCGGTGAAGTCGACCGTCTCCTTCTCGATGTCCGCCAGCAGCTCCATGGCCGCAGGGGCGAGGCGCGCCTCGGTGTAGCGGTAGGCGGCCGCGCTGTCGCCGTCGATCGAGCCAAAGTTGCCCTGGCCATCGATCAGCGGGTAGCGCAGCGAGAAGTCCTGCACCATCCGCACGAGCGAGTCGTAGACCGCCATGTCCCCGTGCGGGTGATACTTCCCGAGCACCTCACCCACGACCGACGCGCTCTTCTTGTACGGCCGGTTCGGAGAGAGCCCCAGCTCGTGCATGGCGTACAGGATGCGCCGGTGCACGGGCTTGAGCCCGTCGCGTACGTCCGGCAGCGCCCGCTGCACGATCACGCTCATCGAATAGTCGAGGAACGACTCGCGCATCTCGTCTTCGATCAGACGCGGCACGACCCGTTCGCGTCGCTGCGGCATCACCATCGTCGGCTCTTCTCCCGTGTGCGTCTTCGCGTAGGAATTGTCGAGGAAATCGGTCATATCGAGTACCCGCGGCCGGGGATAATGTTCGGTGTTTCTTCGGGTCTCGCGCAAGGGCGGCGCGTCGGGGACGCAAGGCGTGTGCGCCGGCCGCGGGCGGGATCAGGCGTCGGGCCGGGCTCCTTCGGCGCGGAGCAATTCAGCCAGTCTCCTGCGCAGGTGTTCGGGCGCGCAGGGCTGGCAATCTGCGGCGCGGCGGAGCGCCTCCTGGAAGGCCTGGCAATAGCAGAGCTGTGGGTAGCAGCTTTGGCAGGCCTCAAAGTGTTTGCGGATCGCCTCGGCGACCTCGGGCGAGAGCTCCCCGTCGAGGTATTCGTAGAGGCGGGCCACGGCGTCGCGGCAGGTGGTCTTATCCATGGTTCGCGTGCGGCTTGATGTAACCGTATTCGACGGCGTAGGCGTAGAGCTTTTCCTGGAGCTGCCTGCGACCGCGGAAGAGGCGGCTCTTGACGGTTCCGACGGGGATGTCGAGGACCTCGGCGATCTCGGCGTAGGCGAGGCCTTCGAGGTCGCTGAGGACGACGGCGTCGCGGAACTCGTCGGGGAGCTCGTCGATGGCGGCGAGTATGGAGTCGTCGACGAGCTCGCGGAAGAACTCGCCCTCGGGGTCGTCGGGCGCGGTGGCGGCGAAGAGGAGCCCTTCGGTGGAGCCCGTGCTCCTGTTCGTGTTGGTGCTCGCGGCCTGCTGGAGGATCTCGTCGTGGCGCACGCTGCGTTCCCTCTGCCTGAGGAAGGTGTTGCGGCAGATGGTAAAGAGCCAGCTCTTTGCGCGGGTTCCCGGCGTGTACTGGTCCCATGCGCGGTATGCGCGCAGGAAGGTCTCCTGGACGAGGTCTTCCGCATCCGCCGGGGAGCCGGTGAGGCGTAGGGCGAAGCGGTAGACCGCGTCGAGGTGCGGCAGGGCCTCGGCCTCGAAGGAAGCGTTGCGATCCATTATGGGCGAGACGTTAGGCGGCGGGCGGGATCCGGTCAAGGCGCGGGCGGCTGGTGAGGTGGCTGTGCCGCGGCTCCAAGGGGCAGCAGTGCGGTGCAGGTGCTCGAGGCACAGGTGAGCGGTGCGCAGTCGAGGTGGTGCGCGGAGGCGGCGGCGCCGGAACGCCGTGGCGCCGGGCCGCCGCCCTAATCCTCCCACTCCTCCAGGATCTCCTCGAATTCCGCGGCCATGCTCGGGTGGCCGTGCCGCATGGCGGCCTCGATCCCTTTCCGGTAGGCGTCGCGCGCCTCCTCGTCGCGGCCGAGGTGTCGGAGCGCGTTGCCGAGCCGGCCCCATGCGTTCCCCTCGTCGTCAGTGAGGCCGAGGTAGGCCTGGAGCTCCGCGGCGGCCTGTTCCCACTCTTCGAGCTTCTCGAGCTCGAGTGCGAGGCCGAAGCGGAGGCGCGGGTCGTTCGGGTTGCGCTCGATCATCTTGCGGAGCGCGTCGATACGGTTGCTCACTTCGCTCTGAGTTCGGTGTTCAGTCGTTCCGGTCTTCGCGGCGCAGCTCGATCTCGGTGCGGGGGTAGCCGGGCCGCATTCTGCCGTGGTGCTCCGGGCGGTGCAGCTCCTGGATGAGCGCCGCGGTCAGGCGGCTCGCCCAGATGCGGCGCTCTCGGGCCGGGACCAGGTAGCGCACGATGACGTCGACGTACGCCTCGGTCGCCTCGAAGAAGACCCGGGGCTCGGCCGCGACATCGTAAACGAAGCCGGCCGCCTCGAGCAAGGTGCGGTAGCGCTCGGCGGGGTCCGTCATGGCCGGACCCACGACGCGGGCGGCGACGTCGGCGAAGACGCGGGCGGTGTAGTCGAGGTCGCTTTCGTCCGTCACGCTGATCGTGACCTCGTCCCAGACGAAGGGGAGGTCGCGGGTGAAGTTGATGATGTTGGCGCGGAGGACCTCGGAGTTGGGGAAGGTGATGAGCGCGCCCGTCGCCTGCTCGCCGGCGACGGGTTTGTTCGGTCCGCCGACCTCCCAGACGGTGGTGGTCAGGAAGTCGATCTTGTAGACATCGCCGAAGACCTCACCCACGGCGATGCGGTCGCCGATGCGGTAGTAGGCCTTGAAGGAGTTCATGAGCCAGCCGGTGAAGCTCTCGATCGGCGTCTGTAGCGACCACGTGAGGGCGAGGCCGATGAGGCCGGCGAGCCCGATGAGGGCGCGGGCATCGCCGGCGATGACACTGAAGGCGATGCCGATGGCGACGATCCAGACGACGATCCCGGCGAGCGCACTCGCGGCTTCGCCCTTCTCCCAGCTCCCGAGCAGCCGTCGGATGAGGGGGCGCAGGACGTGGGTGACGAGGGCGGCCAGGATGAGGACCGCGAGGGCGACGCCGATCCGCGGGAGCAGGCCGTAGAAGCCCTCGGCGAACTCGCGGAGTACGCCGGTCGCCTCGCGGGCGGACTCCTCGGGTGTGGGCGGCTGCGCCTCGCCGGCACGACCCTGCGGCGCAGGCACGGTCAGGGGCGGCTCCACGAACCGCTCTTCCTCCTCCGCGAATGGCTCTTCCTCCGGCACGACGGGCACCTCTTCCTGCGCTGCCGGCCCGCCCATGAGGACGAGGACCGCGCCGGCGAATGCGACGGCGAGGAGCCGGGCGTGGCGGAGGGCGTGAGACCTGCGCCGCGAGGGACGGACCTGGCGTGGTCGCTCGAGCCGTGGGTCGGGGGATGCGCTGCGTGCCATCGGCCACGTATCGTCGGCTGGAATCGTGCCGCCGGTCCGGCCGTGGCTCGGCTCCGGACTGCGGGCACGTCGCCTGCGTTCGGACCTGCGGGCGAGACCGGAGGGACGACGTGGAGTACATCCGCTGGTTCGAAGAGCTGGATCGCGACGACGTGGCCGAGGTCGGCGGCAAGGGCGCGAACCTGGGCGAGATGACGCGCGCCGGGCTGCCGGTGCCGCCGGGCTTCGTGGTCACGGTCGAGGCGTTCCGTCGTTTCCAGGAGGCGACGGGGCTGGACCGCGAGGCCGAGCGCCGGCTTTCCGGCCTCGACGTGGACGATTCGGAGGCGTTGAACGAGGCGGCGGAGGCGCTGCAGGAAGCGGTGAGGCGCGGCGAGGTCCCGGGAGATGTCCGCCGCGAGATCGAGGAGGCGTACGGCGAGCTGGCCTCACGCGAAGGCGTAGAAGACCCCGCCGTCGCCGTACGCTCGTCGGCGACGGTCGAGGACACGGCGCAGTACTCGTTCGCGGGGATGTTCCAGAGCTTCCTGAACGTGCGCGGCGCGGACGCGCTCGTCGAGCGGGTACGCGACTGCTGGGCGTCGAGCTACGGCGCGCGGGTCCTGTTCTACCGGATCAAGCAGGGGATCGGGACGGATGCGGCGCTCGCGGTCGTCGTCCAGAAGATGGTCGACAGCGCGAAGGCGGGCGTGCTCTTCACCGTCGATCCGGCGACGAACGACCCGGACCGGCTGGTCATCGAGGCGGCGTGGGGTCTGGGCGAGGTGGTCGTGGGCGGGGAGGTCAACCCGGACAGGTACGAGGTCGAGAAGGACACGCTCGCGACCGTGCGCATGATCGGCCAGAAGGACGTCATGCTCGTGCGGGACGAGGAGACGGGCGAGAACGTGCGGGTCGAGCTTCCCGAGGAGAAGGCGACGGCGCCGGTGCTCACCGCCGACGAGGTCCGGGAGCTTGCCGAGCTGGGGATGCGCGACGAAGCGCACTACGGCGTGCCGCAGGACGCGGAGTGGGCGATCGAGGACGGGCGGGTCTACCTGGTCCAGACGCGGCCGGTGACTACGCTACAGGAGCGGCAAGCGGCCCGGCCGGCGACGGTGCGCGGACAGGTCCTGCTGAGCGGGCTGGGCGCGAGCCCGGGCGTCGCCAGCGGGACGGTCCGGGTACTGAGCTCGCCGAAGGAGGGCGGCAAGCTCCGCGAGGGCGAGGTGCTGGTGACGTCGCGCACGGCGCCGGACTGGGTGCCGCTCATGCGACGCGCGGCGGCGATCGTCACCGACTCGGGCGGGATGACGTCGCACGCGGCGATCGTCTCGCGCGAGCTGGGGATCCCGTGCATCGTCGGGACCCGCGAAGCGACGCGGGTGCTGGAGGACGGCATGGCGGTGACGGTCAACGCGCGGGATGGGACGGTGGTGGCGGGGGAGGAGGCGAGTGCGGCGGCCGGCGCGGCGCCGGGGCCGGACGGCGCCCGGCCGGTGGCGGAGGAGGCGGCTGAGGAAGGGGGCGCGGCGGAACAGGCGCCCACCGCGTCGCCCGTGACCGCGACGCGGCTCTACGTGAATCTCGCGGAGCCCGACCGTGCGGAGGCCGTGGCGGCGCTGCCGGTCGACGGCGTGGGACTCGTGCGCGCGGAGTTCATGATCCTCTCGGCGCTGGACGGCCAGCACCCGCGGCTCCTGCTCGAGGAGGGTCGAGGCGACGAATTCGTCGAGCGGCTTGCCAGGGATCTCCTGGTCATCGCCCGAGCATTCCATCCGCGGCCCGTGATCTACAGGACGACGGACTTCAAGACCAACGAGTTCCGGAACCTGGAGGGCGGAGAGCGATTCGAGTCGGAGGAAGACAACCCGATGCTCGGGTACCGCGGGTGCTTCCGCTACATCCACGAGCCGGATCTTTTCGCGCTGGAGCTGCGCGTGATCGAGCGGGTGCGTGCGGAGTTCGACAATCTGCACGTGATGATCCCGTTCGTGCGGACCGGGTGGGAGTTCCGGGAGTGTCGCCGGCTGATCGACGAGAGCGGACTGGCCCGCGACCGTCGTCTCCAGCTCTGGGTCATGGCGGAGGTGCCGTCGATCGTCTCCTGGCTCGAGGAGTACGTGCGGCTGGGCGTGACGGGCGTATCGATCGGCTCGAACGACCTGACGCAGCTCGTCCTGGGCGTCGACCGTGACAGCGAGGTCGTCGCGCCGGTCTACGACGAGCGCGACCGCGCGGTGCTGGATGCGATCCACGCGATCATCCGCGAGTGCCGGCGCCTGGGGATCACGAGCTCGATCTGCGGGCAGGCGCCGTCGGTCTACCCGGACTACGCGGAGCGGCTGGTCGAGTGGGGGATCGACTCGATCTCGGTCAACCCGGATGCGGTGGAATCGGCCCGGCGGCACATCGCGCGGGCGGAGCGGCGGCTGATGGTCGAGGCGGCGCGGATGCGTTGAATCCGGGGCCCGCGGCTGGCCCGCGAGTTGCCGTGGCTGGAAATCTGGGAGCAGGGAGACCGACCGGGGGACGGGCGGCGTTCGCCGCCCGTCGTCCGTTTCTGCCGGAGCCGCGGCAAGGAGGCGGGATGTACGATCGTGAGCGAGTCCGGAGCGTGACGTCGCGGTGATCCCTCCGAATCTGCCCGAGCGAATCGCGTCGTACCGGGAAGTCCTGGTCCCGCTCGACGGCTCAGCCTTCGCCGAGCAGGCGCTGCCGTACGCGGAGGCGGTGGCGCGGCTGACGGGCGCACGGCTCGTCCTGGTTCGGGCACACGAGGTGCCGCTCGCGTTCGACGGCCTGGCGCTCGAGCCGCAGTGGGATGAAGAGGCGCGGGAGCGGTCGCGCGAATACCTCGGCCGGGTGGCGGACGTGGTGGCGTCGCGGGCGCACGTGCCGGTCAGCACGCGCCTCCTTGTCGGACGCCCGGCGCTCATGCTCGAGAGGTGTGCGCGGGAGGAGCGGGTCGACCTGGTCGTGATGAGCACGCACGGGCGGACCGGCCTGCAGCGCGCCTGGCTCGGCAGCGTCGCCGACGAGCTGGTGCGCAGCCTCGAGATCCCGATCCTGCTGGTTCGGCCGCGGCAGGATGGAGAGTTGCCGTTACGGGTCGACTTCGATCGGATCGTCGTCGCCCTCGACGGCTCGCAGGCCTCCGAGCAGATCCTGCCCCACGCCGCCGCGTTCGGCCGCCCGGGCCGGACGCGCTTCACGCTGATCCGCGTGGTGCCGCCGGAGCTGGTCGTCGGCGGGCACGTGTTCCACCTGGACGAGGAGCGGGCCCGCGGGCTGGTCGACAAGGCCAGGGCGTACCTGGGGGACGTGGCGGACGCACTGCGGCCGTGCGCCGGGGAGATCCAGATCCGCGCGATCAAGCACGAGGCACCCGCGGTCATGATCATGGACGTCGCCCGGGAGGAGGACGCCGATCTGATCGCCATGACGACCCACGGCTACGGCGGGCTCAAGCGGATGCTCCTCGGCAGCACGGCGGACAAGGTGGTACGGGCGGCGGAGATACCGGTGCTGATCCTGCGGCCGGCGGGGTGGGCGTAGGGCGTGGGCTCGCGTGTTCTCGCAGGTACTCTAGTGGGCCCTGGCCCCGGGCACGAGCGCGCTCGGCGTGGGGCGGCGGGTCCTCCTCAGTGATCCCCTGATACGACTACAGTGCGCCAACGCCGAGACCGGGCATCAGAAACGTTCGGCGAGGCGGATGGCGTCGAATGGCGCGCGCACGTTGGCGTCGTTGTCGAAGTAGACGTAGACGTCCCTGCCCGACCGGCCCGGCGGGGCGTCCTGCGTGATCCGCCGGGCGTCGGCGGGCTCGCGGCCGTCGCGCCAGGCGCGGATCCGATCGGCCCACCAATCGAGCTGCGGATCGGTGTAGCCGCTCGCGTAGATCTGCTCGGAGCCGTGGAGCCGGATGTAGACGAAGTCGGCAGTGACTTCTTCGGCGTAGGGGAAGAGGCCGGCGGTGTCGGCGAAGACGAGAGCGGCGTGGTGGTGGCGCAGGAGGCGCGCGAACTCGGGGTCGAGGAAGGAGGGGTGGCGGACCTCGAACGCGTAGCGGATCCGGCGGTGCGACTCGGCGCGGGTCCAGCTCCGTCCGGCGAGGCGCTTGTCGTGGCGGCGGGCCAGCTTTGCGGCGTCGGTCGTGGTTCGCGGCAGGCGTTCGAGGAAGCCGGCGACGCGCTCGGGATCGAACCGGAGTCCGGGCGGGAGCTGCCACAGGATGGGGCCCAGCTTGTTGCCGAGACGCAACACGCCGGAAGCGAAGAAGTTGGCCAGCGGCGTTTCCACATCCTTCAGCTTCTTCATGTGCGAAATGAAGCGACTGCCCTTGATCGCGAAGAGGAAGCGGGGCGGCGTCTCGTCGTACCAACGGCGGTAGGTGGTCGGCCGCTGGAGCGAGTAGAACGAGCCGTTGATCTCGATGGAGCTCACCTTCCGGCTCGCGTACTCGAGCTCGCGGCGTCGGGGCAGATCCGACGGATAGAAGACGCCGCGCCAGCCGGCGTAGCTCCACCCGGAGATCCCGATACGGATGTTCCTCACGCGGCGCACCGCTTGCATGGACCGTTCCCTGGCGGTCCCCCTGGGGCCGCGCAGCCGCCCCGGTCGGGCGACCGGGGCGGCTGCTCGATTTCCGGGGCCGGTGCGTGCCCCGGTCGAAGCAGCGCGAACGGCCGCGGTCCGCCGCGGAGCAGGATCATCGGAGGTCGCAGTGCGGCAGGTCACGGGGGTGCTCGCAGCCGTCCTCCTGGGGTGTGTGAGCGCCCGGTTGGACGCCCAGGCACCGGACCGCACCGGCAAGGCGCGGAGCCCCGCAACCGCGGAGACCGCCTACGTCCGGACCGGTCCGGTCGTCATCTCCCAGGAGGTCCTCGAAGGGTGGCGCTTCCTCTACACGTTCATCACCGAAGTCGAGTTCGTCCTCTGTCTCGAGGGCACGGAGCGCGACGGTGTGATCATCGTCGAAAACTTCCGGCTCGCGCGCATGGAGAACACGAGCGCGACCAGCGTTCGCTACCATCCGTGCAAGAGCGACTCCTACATCGGGACTGCGCACAACCATCCGCCGACCGGCACCGGCGGGTCGCTGTGCTACCGCTCGCTCCCGGACCGCCGCAGCTTCGAACAGGACGAGCGGGCGATCGTGGACATCATCCTGTGTGGGGAGGATCGGTTCATCTGGATATTGAAGGACGGGACGACGGGGGGGCCGGGGAACTAGAGGGCGGCGCCCGTTGGGCGCCGCGGGGACGGCGCGCCGGTGGGCGCGCGGGGGGGCGGCCGCCAGGCGCGCCCCCTCGGTCGCCCCTCAATCCATTCCCGCCGCCCCCCGATTCCCCACCACGAACACCGCCGCCATGAGCAAAATCAGCAGCACCGCGTAAGCCGCGGCGGCGCCGAAATCGAACGCGCGGAGCTGCGACAGGATCTCGATCGAAATCGGCCGGGTCCGGTGCGTGTAGAGCAGGATCGAGGCGACGAACTCGCCGAGCGCGGTGACGAAGGCAAGGAGTGCGCCGGCGAGGAGGCCGGGGAGGACGAGGGGTAGGGCGACGCGTCGCATGGTGCGGGTCCATGAGGCGCCGAGCGAGGCGGCGGCCTCTTCGAGCGCCGGGTCGAACTGCCGGAAGCTGGTGAGCGCGGCGCGCGTGACCAGCGGGATGTTGCGGATGAAGTAGGCGAGCGGCAGGATCGCCGCGGTTCCGACCAGAACGAAGCGGCCGGCCCAGGGCTGGTCGGCGCTGAAGGTGGTCGCGAGCGCGATGGCGAGGACGGTGCCCGGGAGCGCCCAGGGGAGCACGACCAGGGCGCCGAGGAGCCCGCGGCCGGGGAACGGCCTGCGAACGATGAGGTACGCGGCGACGAACGCGAGCACGATGTTCGCGGCCGTCGCCGCCGTCGCCATGCGCAGCGAGTTCACGACGGGCGTGAGCAGCTCGGGGCGCGTGAAGAGCGCGCGGTAGTTGCCGGTCGTGTACTCGGGCGGGAAGAGCTCCGTCGTCCAGGTCCCCTCGGGGACGAAGGAGACGAGGAGCACGGTCGCGTGGGGGAGGAGCAGGAACGCGACGATCGTGCCGGCCGCGAGCGACCAGCCGAGCCCGGCGCGTCGGGCGCGGCCGCCACCCGAGGGCCCCGGCCGGCGCGGCCCGGCGGTCGTCCCCTTCCCCGCGCCCGTATACGCGCGGCTCGCCTCGTAGCGCTGGAGCAGCGCGAGGAACACCATCGACACGGCCGCCAGGACGACGGTCTCGACGGCGGCCATCCCCAGCTCGCCGTTCAGCTTGCTCGCGAAGATCTGCGTGGTCAGCACGCGGAACCCGCCGCCGAAGACGTAGGGCGCGCTGAACGAGCCCATCGACGTCATGAACACGAGGAGCGCGGCGCCGCCGATCGCGGGGGCGAGCATGGGGAGCGTGACGCGTCTGAGCGTGGTCCAGCGAGATGCGCCGAGCGCGGCGGCGGCCTCGGCGTGGGAGTCGTCGAGGCGGGCGAGCCCGGCGGCGGTGAACAGGTAGAAGTAGACGTACATCGTGTAGGCGTGGACGAGGAGGATCGCCCACGCGCCGTTCAGCCGCCACGGCGCCGTGTCGAGCCCGAGCAGGATCTGCACGCCGCGGGTCATGAACCCCGACTCGCCGTAGAGGAAGAGGAACGCGATCACGCCGACGAGCGGCGGGAGCGAGACCGGCAGCGCGGCCAGGCCGGCGAGTACGCGGCGGCCCGGGAAGTCGCGGCGGTGGAAGAGGAACGCGAGCGGCACGCCGATCAGCGCGGATAGCAGCACGCTCCCGGCCGAGATCCAGACGCTGTTCCAGAGCGCGCCCAGCTCGGCGCGGCTCGTCAGGAACCTCGTGTAGTTGGCCGCCGAGAACTCGCCGCCCACCCGCACGCTGTCGAACAGGACGAAGAGGTTCGGATAGAGGACCAGCCACAGGAGCAGCCCGAGGACCGGCACGGCGAGCAATAGCGTGCGCCGGGTCGTGTGCGCGCGCGCGGCCCGGGCGGCGTGGCCGGCGCGCGACGCGCCGGGTCGGGATGGCTGCGCCTCGACCACCGCGGCGACGGCGATCCCGCCCGCGCGTTCGTCCTCGGGTCCGGGCCGGCCGGCGCCGACCGGATGGGTGGCTGATGTCATGGGTCGTACTTCCTGGCGACTGCCAATGCGGGACTCACATACGGCGGAAGTCCCGTGCTCCAGCGAATTTCGCGGCGTGACGTCGGTGGGACAAGGGCGGGTGGGGGGAGGCGGC
>CAYPGK010000100.1:0-10272 GCA_964410055.1 uncultured Gemmatimonadaceae bacterium
ACTCCAGATCCGCCTCCGCGAAGTGCTCCCTGCGCTCGACGGAGATCACGCCGGCGACGCCGCGGATCGCGCGCATGACCTTCTTGAGGTGGGTCAGATTCTCGACCTCGACGACGAATGCGCCGGTCATCCCGCCCTCGACGGCCTTTATTTCGGCGGAGCCGATGTTGGTGCCGGTGTCGGTGATCGCGGTCGCGATCTCGGAAAGGAGGCCGCGGCGGTCGTCGCCTTCGATGACGAGCCGGACGTAGAAGCGGTTGCCCGCCTCGGCCTCCCACTCGATGTCGATGCGCCGCTCCGGGTGCTCGCTCAGGTTGAGCACGTTCGGGCAGTCGGTGCGGTGGATCGAGATCCCGCGCCCGCGTGTGATGTAGCCGACGACGTCGTCGCCCGGGACCGGCTGGCAGCACTGGGAGTAGCGCACCATCAGGTTGTCGAGCCCCTGGATGCGCACGCCACGGCCGCCGCCGCGCACGCGGTCGACGAGTCGCTCGAACGCCGTCGGCGGCCGCGCCGGCGCCGGCTCCTCGCCCGGATAGAGCTCCTTCAGGATCGCCGAGAGACCGATGTCGCCCCGGCCGAGCGCGGCGAGGAGGTGGTCGAGGCTCGGCAGCCCGAGCGCCGACGTCGCCTGCTCGATGGCTTCCTGCGACGGCCGCTCCTTGCGCAGCTTCTTCAGCTCGCGCTCGAAGAGCTCGCGCCCGAGCGCGAGCGACGACTCGAACTCCTCCTGCTTGATCCACTGGCGGATCTTCTGCCGCGCCCGCGCGGTCTTGACGAAGGCGAGCCAGTCGCGTGACGGACGCTGCCGCGGGTCGGTCACGACCTCGACCGTGTCGCCGTTCTTCAGCTCCCGGGCCAGCGGGACGATGCGGCCGTTGACGCGCGCGCCCGCGCAGTGCAGCCCGACCTCGGTGTGGACGGCGAAAGCGAAGTCGATCGGCGTCGCGCCCTTCGGGAGCTGCTTCACGTCGCCCTTGGGCGTGAAGACGAAGATCTCGTCCTGGAACAGGTCGATCCGGAGGAACTCCATGAACTCCTCCGGCTCGCGCGTCTCCTGCTGCCACTCCAGGACCTGCCGGAACCACGTGAGCGTGTCGTCGACCTCGTCGGGCGCCGCCCTGAGCCCTTCCTTGTAGCGCCAGTGCGCGGCGATCCCGTATTCGGCCGTACGGTGCATCTCGTACGTCCGGATCTGGATCTCGTAGAGCCGCCCGCCGGGGCCGAAGATGGTCGTGTGCAGCGACCGGTACATGTTCGACTTGGGCGTGGCAATGTAGTCGTGGAACCGCTCCTGGAGCGGCGTCCACTTGTTGTGGATCACGCCCAGCGCGTGGTAGCAGTTGGCGACCGAGTCGGTGATCACGCGCACGGCCATGAGGTCGTAGATCTCCTCGTACGGCCGGTCGCGGCTCGTCATCTTGCGATGGATCGACCAGAGGTGCTTGGGCCGGCCGTAGACCTCGCACGGGATCCCGGCCTTGCGCAGCTCCTCCTCGAGCGGCGCGCGCAGCGCCTCGATCTGCTCCTCGCGCTCCTGCCGCTTCTCGGCGACCTTCAGCGCCAGCTCGCGGTACGCCTCGGGCTCGAGGTGCTTGAAGGCCAGGTCCTCCAGCTCCCAGCGGATCTGCGCCATCCCCAGCCGGTGCGCGAGCGGCGCGTAGATCTCACGCGTTTCGAGCGCGATGCGACGCTGCTTGTCCGGCCGCAGGTGGTCGAGTGTCCGCATGTTGTGCAGCCGGTCGGCGAGCTTGATCAGGATGACCCGCGCGTCCTGCGCCATCGAAAGGAGCAGCTTCCGGTAGTTCTCGACCTGGTGCTCCGTGGTCGAGCGGTACTGCACCTTCCCGATCTTGGTGACGCCGTCGACGACGGCGGCGATCTCGTCGCCGAACTCCTCGCGGAGCACCTCGAGCGGCGTGCCCGTGTCCTCGACGACGTCGTGGATCAGCCCTGCCGCCACCGAAACCGTGTCCAGGTGGAGGTCCGAGAGGATCTTGGCGACCTCGACGCAGTGGTCGATGTACTCGTCGCCGGACGCACGCTTCTGCCCCGCGTGCGCCTTCTGCGCGAACGCGTACGCGCGCGCGATGAGGTCGACGTCCAGCCGTCCGGCGTTGGGAGCGACCGAATCGCGCAACCGCTCGGGGAGTTGCTCGAGCGCACTCGTCTTCTCGGCGATCGCCGTGGTCTCCATCGAAACCTTCATCCGCTGTGTGGCGCGGTCGTCGCGCCTCCCGGAAGCCTCCGATCCACGAAGAATCACGGCTCCGCCGGCACGGGAGCCGTCGGCACCGTGTATGTTCGCGCCGGAACAGCTTGTTTCTTTCCTAACCTAGCAAATGTGGTACCCGCGATCCAGAGAGGCGTTACGCACTCACGCCGCGGACATGAGGCCGGATTCGACGAACGACACGTAGCGGCCGTCGCCGATGACGACGTGGTCGAGGACGGGAATCCCCAGGATGCGCCCCGCCTCGGTGAGCTGACGCGTGATCTCGCGGTCTTCGGCGGAGGGGAGCGGATCGCCCGAGGGGTGGTTGTGGACCAGGATGATCGCCGCCGCGCTCTCGGCGATCGCGGGTTTGAACACCTCGCGCGGATGGACGACGGAGGCGTCGAGGATCCCGCGCGTGATCAGGAGGTCGGAGAGCACGGCGTGCTGGGTGTTGAGGAGCAGGATCCGGAACTCCTCCTGGGCGAGGTCGCGGAGTGCGGGGGCGCAGCGCTCGTAGACGTCGCCGGGGCCGCGGATCCGGGTCCGCTCGAGCGGCTCCTCGCGGGCCAGGCGGCGGCCGAGCTCGAGCGCGGCCGCGAGCCTCGCGGCGACGGCGGGCCCGACGCCACGCACGCGGGCCAGCTCCGCCGGCGTCGACGCCGCGAGGCGGCGTAGCGAGCCGCCGGCCGCGCGCAGCAGCTCGCCCGCCACTCCGACGGCCGAGCTGCCCGCGGTCCCGCTCCCGACGAGGATCGCGATCAGCTCGGTCGAGGAGAGTGCCCCGGCGCCGACCTGGCCGAGCCGCTCCCGTGGCCGCTCGCCGGCGGGCCACTCCTTGATCGTGTACCGCGCGCTCGATTCACTCACGCCCCCATGCTACGCGGAGCATGGGGGCGTGGGAATGGCAGGCCGGGTCACCTCACACGGTGGCTCAAACCACGCCCGCGCCGTGGCACTTCTTGTACTTGCGCCCCGATCCGCACGGGCAGGGGTCGTTGCGGCCGATCTTGTCCTCGGCCGCGGCCGGCTGCGGCGCGCCGCCGTCGCCGCCCCGGTTGGTCTGGAGCCGCGAGACCGCGTTGCCGCCGAAGGCGCGGCCGCCGGCCACGGGCGCACGACCCATGGGGCGCGCGCCGCCGATCAGCGACGGCACGCCCGCCGGCTCGCCCTCGAACTCCTGCTCCGGCGCCGGCTGGCCCGCCAGTGGCCGCGTCGGGGGCGAGTCGCTCGGGCCGGACAGGATCATGCGCCGCGGCGCTGCCGGCTGCGGCTGCGGCACGGCGAGCTGCGCACGGAACACGTACGAGGAGACCGTCTTGCGGATGTCGGTCATGAGGTCCACGAACATGTCGTAGGCCTCCTTCTTGTACTCGATCAGCGGGTCCTTCTGACCCCATCCGCGGAAGCCGATCGACGCCTTCAGGTGATCGAGGTCGTAGAGGTGGTCGCGCCACTTCTCGTCGATCACGCTGAGCATGATGAAGGAAAGCAGCCGCTCCTCGTGCTCGCCGAAGCTCTGGAGCTTGCGCTTGAACGCCTCGCGGGCCCGCTCGACGACGACGGCCTCGACGGCGTCCGGCGTGTCGAACGGGTGCTCGGCGGTGTTCTCCGCCGGCAGGTCCTCGACGACGATGAGGTAGTCCAGGACCAGGCGGTTCCTGAGGCCGGCCAGGTCCCACTCCTCCGGGTGCGCGTCCTCGTCGATGTACTCGGCGACGACGGCGCCCAGCGCGTGCTCGACCATGTCCCAGACCTCGCCCTTGAGGTCCTCGCCGCCTTCCAGCGCGAAGAGGCGCAGGTCGTAGATGACCTCGCGCTGCTGGTTCATGACGTCGTCGTAGTCGAGCAGCCGCTTGCGCGCCTCGAAGTTCTGCGTCTCGACCCGGCGCTGCGCGCGCTCGATCGAGCGGGTCACCAGCGGGTGCGTGATGACCTCGCCCTCCTCGGCGCCGAGCTTCTCCATGATCCCGGCGATGCGCTCCGAGCCGAAGAGACGCATCAGGTCGTCCTCGAGCGAGAGGAAGAACTGCGATGCGCCCGGGTCGCCCTGACGCCCCGCACGGCCGCGGAGCTGGCGGTCGATCCGCCGCGATTCGTGGCGCTCGGAGCCGATGATGTGGAGCCCGCCGGGCTCGACCACGAAGTCGTCCGGCTTGTCCGAGAGGTCCGCCGGCAGCGTCGGATCCGCCGGGACCAGCGACGAGAGGTCGACGCCGTGCTCCTTGAGCCAGCCGACGGTGCGCGGCTCGATCACACCCGGGCCCAGCTTGATGTCCGTACCACGCCCGGCCATGTTCGTCGCGATCGTGACGGCGCCCGCCTGCCCCGCCGTCGCGACGATCTCGGCCTCCTGCTTGTGGTACTTCGCGTTCAGCACGTTGTGCGGGATGCCGCGACGCTTGAGCATGCGCGAGAGCGTCTCCGAGACGTCGACCGAGACCGTGCCGACGAGCACCGGGAGCTGCATGCGGTGCAGCCGCTCGATCTCGTCCATCATCGCGTTGTACTTCTCGCGCTTCGTCCGGTAGACCAGGTCGTGCCGGTCCTCACGCACCACGGGCCGGTTCGTCGGGATGACCGCGACGTCCAGCCCGTAGATCTGGTGGAACTCGCCCTCTTCCGTCTCCGCCGTACCGGTCATGCCGGCCAGCTTGTCGTACATGCGGAAGTAGTTCTGGATCGTGATCGTGGCGAGCGTCTGCGTCTCGCCGCGCACGCTCACGCCCTCCTTCGCCTCCACCGCCTGGTGCAGCCCGTCCGACCAGCGCCGCCCCGGCATCTTGCGGCCCGTGAACTCGTCGACGATGACGACCTGGCCGTCCTCGACGATGTATTGCTCGTCCTTGTTGAAGAGTGTGTAGGCCTTGAGGAGCTGGTGGATCGCGTGGATCTTCTGGCTCTTCTCCGCGTACTCGCGCTCGAGCGCCTGGATCCGCTCGCGCTTCTCGTCGATCGACAGATCCGGATCCCGCTCGATGGCGCCGACCGCCTCCGAGAGGTCCGGCACCACGAACGCCTCCGGATCCTCCGGCGACAGCACGTCGAGCCCCTGGTCCGAGAGGTGGACGTTGTGCCCCTTCTCGTCCATTGCGAACAGCACGAGCTCGTCCACCTCGTGCAGCCGCTTGTCGCGCATGTAGAGGCCCTCGATCTGCTGGATCAGCTTCTGCAGACCCGGGTCCTCGGCGAACAGCTTGAGGAGCCGCTTGTTCTTCGGCATCCCGCGCCGAGCGGCGAGCAGCTTCTCGCCCGCCTCCTCCGTCCGCCCCTCTTCCAGGTCGCGCTCCGCCTCCGCGATCAGCTCGTTGACGATCCGCGTCTGCTTGCGGAACAGGTTGGCGACCGCAGGATTGTAGAGTCGGTAGACGTCCGACTGCTCCTGCCCGACCGGACCGCTGATGATCAGCGGCGTGCGCGCCTCGTCGATCAGGATCGAGTCGACCTCGTCGATGATCGCGTAGTAGTGCCCTCGCTGCACCCGCTGATCCAGCGAGTGCACCATGTTGTCGCGCAGGTAGTCGAAGCCGTACTCGTTGTTCGTGCCGTAGGTGATGTCGGCCAGGTACGCCTGGCGACGCTCGGGCGAGCCGGGCTCGTGCAGGTCGATGCAGTCGACGGTCAGACCCAGGTAGCGGTAGACCGCGCCCATCCACTCGCTGTCGCGCTGGGCCAGGTACGAGTTCACCGTGACCAGGTGCGCCCCGCGCCCGGCGAGCGCGTTCAGGTACAGCGGCATCGTGGCGACGAGCGTCTTCCCTTCACCGGTCGCCATTTCGGCGACCTTGCCGCGGTGGAGCTGGATCGCGCCGATGATCTGGACGTCGTAGGGCACCATGTCCCAGACGAGCTTCTGCCCGGTGACGACGACCTCCGTCCCGACCAGCCGCTGCGCCGCCGCCTTCACCGTCGCGTACGCCTCGGGCATGATCTCGTCGAGGACCTTCTGCAGCGTCTCCTTGAGCTCGTCCTCCACGGCAACGATCTGCGCCTGCAGCGTCTCGCGCTCCGCCGCGTCCTCCGTGCGCCGCTTCGTCTCCCGCAGCTCCGCCAGCCGCGCCTCGAGCGCCTCGGTCCGCTCCCGGATGATCCCGCGCAGCTTCTCCGTCTGCCCCTTCAGCTCCTCCTCGGGAAGCGCCGCGAGCCGCTCCGCAATCCTGTTGATCTCCTCCACCACGGGGAGGAGCTGCTTCACCTCCCGGTCGTGACGCGTGCCGAAGACCTTCGAAAAGAGATTCTTGAGCATGGATCCGCTGTCGCGTTGAAAATCGTCGTCGCCTCAATCGTGGGTGATACCCCCGGGGCCGGGAGCGGGTCCCGGACCTGCGCGGCGCCTTTGTGGGCGCCGCGGGTACGGCCGGCCGTGGGCCGGCGGGGGACGGCCGCGCTTCGCGCGGCGGGTTAGCGGCGCCGCTTCGCGGCGCGGGGGCGGCGGCCTGCAGCCGCTGCCCCCGCCGGCGCCCTTCGACCGCCTACCCCTCTCCCGACCCGTACAACCGTTCGCGGCGAATGATCTCCTCCACCGCCGCCGGCACAAGATACCTCACCGACGCCCCCGCCGCGATGCGCCGCCGGATCTCGGTCGCCGAAATGTCGATCCGCGTGACTCCGATCCACTCGTGGGGATAATGGCGCGGCATCGATTGCGGGTCCGCGCCGCCCCGTGCGAGGACGACGATGCGGGCGAGGCGTGCGATCTCGTCGGGCTCGTGCCAGGTGTGGAACTCCCGGAACTGGTCGACGCCCAACAGCAAGTAGAGCGCGCCCTCAGGGTCGCGCTCGTGGAATTCTCGCAGCGTGTCGACCGTGTACGATGGCCCGGGACGGCGCAGTTCGATGTCGCTCGTGGTGAACCGCGGGTCGCCCTCCGTTGCGGCGCGGAGCATGGCGAGGCGCTGTTCCGGTGTGGCGGTCACGCGGCCACGCTTGTGCGGCGGGACCGCCGCCGGGACGAAGACGACGCGGTCGAGTCCCAGCGCCTCGTATGCATCCTGGGCGACGATCAGGTGCCCGATGTGCACGGGGTCGAACGTGCCCCCGAAGATCCCGAGCTTCACCGCCGATTGGCGAGCGTGATCGCCCGGGCCTGCGCGGCCTCGGTCGTGTCCGGGAAGTCGCGCAGGAGCCGCTCCTTGGTGGCCTCGAGCTCCTCCGCGTAGCCGAGCCGCTGGTAGGTCTGGATCAGGCGGAGCAGCGCCTGGGGCGCGTGCCTCGACCGCGGATAGGTCCGGAGCAGTTCCTCGAAATAGATGATGGAGGAGTCGAACGCCTGGCGCTTGTAGTAGTACTCCCCGTTGAGCAGGATCTTGTGCGCGAGCTTGTCGTGGAGATCGTCGATCAGCTCCTGCGCTCTCGGCGCGTACTCACTGTTCGGGAAGTAGGCGATCAACGCCTCGCAGTGCTCGATCGCCGCCTGCGTGTACTGCTGGTCGAGCTGCGGCTTGGGCGAGAGCCGGTAGTATGCCTCGCACGTCTTGAAGCGCGAGTCGTCGGCGTACTCACCGGACGGGAAGTCCGTTGCCAGGCGAACGAATTCGGCCGCGGCCGAAACGTACTCCTTCTTGCCGAAGTAGGCGACGCCGAGCTGGAAGCGGACCTCCTCCATGCGCGGGTCGCCCGGGAAGCGGGCGTTCATCTGGGTGAGCGCACGGATCGCCCGGTCCCAGTCCTGGTCGGCGAGCGCCGTCATCCCCATGTCGTACAGCTCGTCCGGTCCGAGCTCGTGGAGCAATGGGCCGCGCGCACTGCAGGCGCCCGAGACCACGGCGACGACCGTCACGAGAAGCCAGCTTCGAAGTCTCATCACACGCGTGAGCATCGTTGGAATGTCTCCGGCCGGGTCTGCTACACTCCCGAGCGGAGCCGGGTTTCAAAGATCGTGCGCGCAGTGTGGACGTCGGGGCGGAGGGATGGGATCACGAGCCGAATCGGATGTCGTCGATGCGCTGCCGTGCCCGCTCGACGATCTGGCCGCCGCCGCGGGTCCGGTTCAGCTCGATGACGCGCTGGTATGCGACCAGTGCCTCGTCGAACCTGCCGATCGCGAAGAGGATCTCGCCCCGGTCGAACCACGCCTGGTCCTGGATGTTCTCGGGCTGGCCGAGCTCCGTGACCAGGGCTAGCTGCTCGAGCGCCTCCGTGAGGTTCCCGGCACGGTGCGATTGGCGAGCGAGCTCGTACGCGCAGTTCCCCGCGTGCCACGTCGCCTCCGTCGCCCGGCGGCCCCGCGTGACGCGCTGACGGTAGGCCATGAAATAGCCGATCGCGGCCCGACAGTTCCCCTGCCCTTCAAGGGTGAGCGCGATCTCGTAGAGCAGCGCCGGCGTCGAGTCGGCGGACGACGACGCGAGCGCCCGCTGGTAGAACTCGAGCGACCGCCGCGCGTTCCCCATCTCCGCGTGATAACGCGCGAGCTGCGGCGCGTGTGCACTCACGTCCAGCTCGGGGCGCAGCGCCAGGGCGGCCTCGACGCCGCCGGCCAGGCCGAAGCGGTCGCCTCGCTCGCGGGCACGCTCGGCCAGTTCGAGGAAATCGTGGATCGCCTGGTCCCGGTACTCCGGCGCCCGCAGGAGAAGGCGGTCGTACGCCTCCTTGGCGCGTTCGAGTTGCCCCGTCTTCGCGTACGCGTGCGCGACGCGCAGTTGAACCCCTACGTCGTCGCCGCTCTGGCGCAAGGCGAGGCGGTACTCGGCGAGTGCGTTCGCGTAGTTGGAATCGGCCCAGAGCCGGTCGCCCCGCACGATCGCGGGCTCGGGGTCGCTACAGGCGGCAAGCCATGCGAGCGGGAAGAAGAGGAGCGCGAACCGTACTCCTCTGCGACGCGCCCCGCGCCCGGCCCACCCCCGGCCGCTCCGCCCCGGGGCGGCCCACGCCGCAGCGCCGGCCGGGCGCTGGACCCGAGCCGATCCCCCGGCGTCGTGCCGCGCCGGCGTCGCCGCGCCCGGCAGGGCGGGTTGCCCAGCCCCGTCGCCTACCGTTCCGATTCGCACGTCCTGCATCATGCCCTGCGCCGTCAAGCGTCCTCGCCGTCGGTCCCGGTGCGCCCTTCGGCGGCGCCGTCTCCCGACGCCTCGTGGGCCGACGGGTCGTGCGGCACCGCGGTTCCATCCAGCAGGGAGAGATACGCGCGAACCTGCGGATGGTTCGGATCCTGCGCCCGGCAGCGCCCCCACTCGCCGTGCGCCTCGTCGAGCCTGCCCCTGCGGTAGTGGATCAGCCCGAGGTTCAGGCGTGCCGCGAGGAAGTGGGGATTGGCCTCGAGGGCGAGCCGCACCTCCTCCTCCGCACCATCGAGGTCGTCGAGCTGCATCAGCGCGGTCGCGAGCTTGTTGCGAATGTCGAGGAAGCGCGGACGCAGCTCGAGCGCCGCACGGTACTGCGACACCGCTTCCTCCGGCGCCGACGCCGCCATGTACAGGTCGCCCAGGTCGGCGTGCGCATTGGCGAGGCGGGCGGAGACCGCGGCCGGGAAGCGGCCGCCACCGGCCTGCTCGAACTGGCCGGCCCGCTCGAACGCCTCACGCGCCTCCTCGTAGCGCCCCAGCTCATTCAGCGTGATGGCGCGGTTCAGGTGCGCGTCGACGTAGCCCTCGTTCAGCTCGAGCGCCCGGTCGAATTCCTCGAGCGCTTCTTCCGGGCGGCCGAGGAAGCTCAGGCACATCCCGGCGAGGTGCCGGATGTCCGCATAGTGCGGCTGCCTGTCCAGCACCTGACGGAAGTCCGACAGCGCCGAGTCGTAGTCTCGACGCTCGAACGCTCGCCGGCCGCGCGAAATCAGTTGGTCGATCGTGGGTTCCATGGCCTGGAAAGATAACCGTCGCACGCGAAGGACGCCACCGACGGCGCCTGCCAATGGCGGCCGTGCCCTTCATCGCGCGGGCCGCCACTGGTCGGGCCGGCGGCCGGTCGCCAGATTGGGACGGTCGAGCGCCCCGGGGCCGCCCTGGCACCGGCCTTGCCCACGCGGGTACCATTCCGTCCACCCGATGAAGCGATTTCGACCATGCGCATTCTGATCACCGGCGCTGCCGGCTTTCTGGGCTCGCACCTGTGCGAGC